>DAOUXE010000039.1 GCA_030666765.1 Methanosarcinales archaeon | reverse complement strand
GATTGCGCCTTCTGCTGTGTATTCTTCGGTGAAACCGGTATAGCCTTCATGATATACTTCATCGATTGCCATCTCCCCGGGCGGGGCACATTCGCTTCCGCCGCTGAGACTGACCGAGCCATAGTATGTGATCCTGGTTGGCACAAGCGTAGCAGTCCCGTTCGGTCCTTCAAGAGTCAGGTCGAAGTATGGATCGCAATCGCCTCCATCTCCGCCGTCAATTCGACATGCGCCAAACCATTTTCTGCCCTGTGTCGAATCGACCTCAATTGATATGGGCGAAGCGGTCTTGGTCACAAACGCTTTTAGGAATGGCTCTGTCGGCTGCGTCCAGACCTCGAAGTCCAGATATACTCCCCCGCCTTCATCACACCATCTGCCCATACTCGGGTCATCGATCCCCAGGTTGATCTCGCCATTGTACCTGCCCTTCGCACCAGCAGGCACCTCAAGATGCACGCTTACTATGGCAGTTCCGTCCGCAGGCACAAACGTTGGCGCGTCAATGGTGATTGCGTCGTCTCCGAATGCCGGCACCACGTCGTGCCATCCACACCGTACCACGTCCACCATCTCCGGGTCGATATCGATAGCCTCGTCGCCTATGTTCTTCAGGGTGACCGCGTAATCGTACTCCTTGCCAGATTCAACGCGGTCATCGATGTAGGCGGGAAGAATCTGCACAACAGGCGGCTTCCAGATCACAACATCGAGGTAAAAGGTGTTGACGTATGACGGATACGGTGTTGGGTATAGTTCCGGCATCACATCATCCGTGAATGCGATACTTATGTCATAATCTCCAAGATCAGCGTCATCGGGGATAACAACCGCGATTCTGAACACTTCCTCACCGCCGTCCGGTCCGAGTTCTGCGGACACGGGCGTTATCGCGATCCAGTCCTCGTCAAAGGGGTTGTCGCTGTAAGGATCCTCTATTATCATGGGGTCCACTAATACAGTCTCGTTGTTCGGGTTTGTCACCGTTACAGTGATTTCGTCACTATCGCCAGGCATCAACTCCGCATTGTACCAGTCCGGATCGATCCGGAGCTTTGTGATGTTTAGCTCCGGAATCTCCCGCATCTCAGGGGGACCTTCTGCCACCACCCACATCTCTGGTGTTGATTCCGGTGTCGGCAATGTTATATTCGTACCGGCAACAGCGAATTCTTCCGCTGCCGCCGTTGCCACTCCAGTGATTGCTGCTGCGCATACCAGCGCGAGCATAAGCGCAAGTGCAGACGCGCGCGCCCGGACAGCGATAGTCTTTGTGGATACCCTATTCACAATCATCATCCACCTTTTCGTGGTAGCCATCCACTGGCGAATATCTTCTTTGTCATCCGCTCATCCTATCGCGCTCACATCTCCGATCATTACCGTGTACTCGAACGCTTCGACGTAGTGGGGGAGTATGCTGAGTTTCCAGGTCCCAACTGCACCATCTGCGGTGTACCGCTCGACGTAACTGGTGCTACCTTCATCATACATTCCGTGGCTGTCAACCTCCCACGGTGGGGTGCAGTCGCTACCACCGAGACCTACGGAACCATGATATTCGACCACTGTTCGGGTCAGCATGACCTCAGCTCCTGTTGATCCCCTGAGCACAACGTCGAATGACGGCTCCTCGGCACCATCGTTTTCGCTACTTCCTCCCCCACACATATCATACCTGTACTGGTTCGACTCGACCTCAATTGTTATGGGCGAGGCGGTCTCTGTTGCAAAACCTTTCACATAAGGCTCTGTCGGCTGAGTCCAGACCTCGAAGTTCAGTTGCACCACCTCATCGTTACCATACCATCCATCGCTCGACGAATCACTGATGCCCAGATCGATTCCGGAGTGGTACTCGCCTTTCGCGCCGAGGGGTACTTCAAGATGCACGTTTACTGTGACAGTTCCGTCCGCAGGTATAACCGGTGGCGCGGTTATGGTGATCGCGTCATCCTCGAATGCCTGCCCTCCCATCTCGTACCGGTACCACCGTTCCTGCTTGAGCGTGGGATTGATCTCGATGTCCTTGTCGCCCGTGTTCTTCAGATTGATCGTGTAATCATAATCCTGGTTCGATTCGACCCGGTCATGGATGTATCTTGGCTGAATCTGCATCACAGGTGGCGCCCACACGCTGATGTGAAGGTCGAGTGCATTGATGTATATCGGATACGGTGACGGGTATGGTGTCGGCATCACATCGTCTGTGAATACGATCTGCAATCCATATTGCCCGCGCTCGGCGTCATCAGGGATTTCAACCGATATCGTAAACTCCACTTCAGTGTTCGGCTCGAGTTCTGTGGATGCCGGGGTTATGGCGATCCAGTCTTCGTCGAATATATAATCGCTGTACGGTTGATCCATAACTATAGGGTTCACCGGTACAGTCATGTTATCCTTGTTTGTCACCGTAACGGTGATCTCATCACTCTTTCCAGGCTCTAACTCCATATTAGCGTGCCGCGGACTGATCTGAAGTTTCTGAAAGTCAGTATCAGTCAGATCGGGGGAGTCTCCCATCGGCACCACCACTGGTGATGGCGGTACTGATGAGGGTGGTGGCGGTATAGGAACTGCTGACACTGCCGGAATGCATGCTCCGGCGATCAGCAGGAAAGTCAGTATCATACTTATGGCCCTGGTTTTCATTGTTATTGTCCTCCTTTGTTCTCACTCACCCATTCATAGACAAGTGCGATTTATTGTGTGCGGATTCTGCTATTTAAACCTTTCTGTTTATCGAAAAGTTTTTTGGTGGGCTGTGAAACTTCGCAACAAAAATATAGGTGGGCCCATGTCTTTCTGCTTCCGACAGCCTTTGTGGACGAACCGCAGGTAGCTGCCCTCAGATTCGCTGGTTGTATCCACTCCAAAAGGTATGGTAAAACTCATTTTCAGTCTTTCTGAAAGATACGCATAAAAATATCAATCTGTGTCTATCAGTGTTAATCTGTGGATAAAAGTGATATTATCCACAGATTAACACTGATTCCACTGATTACACCCATCTAATCATATTTGTATCTGCCGGGTTGGCGTCACGGTTTCAACCAACCAGAACAAATTAAAAAATCTCTTATTTATTGGGGCCTACCTTACCTTAACCAGATCCTCTGAAAGAGTGAATAAGTGCATGCACTCGCGAATTACCAGAGAGCTGAAATTATAGAATTGTATAATCAATCATCAAAGAAACGCATGCCTTCAGAACCGCGTCTGATGCTGTTTTCTTTCAAAATCTTTTGAGAACCATAGAACCTGTCAGAATCAGAAGATTCGCAACAAAAATAGATACCGATCTATGTCTTTCCGCTTCCGAAAACCTTTTCAAATAGACTGCTTGTCTTCTTTCCTTCGAGAGGCTTCTCTTCTGTAGCAGATACTTGCTCTTCTGCGTCCCCCTTCTTCTCTGGCGCAAACAGTGGCTCGCGCTCCCTTCCCGCCCGCGGCTCTTCGCGCAGCGGCTCGCGCTCGATCACGGACGCAGACTTTCCGCCGTGCCTGCTCTTCCGTGCGCGGATCTCGACCACTATCGGTCGCTCTATGTCGCCACTCACGATCAGCGCAACCCCCGGAGGCAGTCTCTTGATCTCAGCCTCTGCTTCAACGCTGATCCCTTCAAGCCCCTTTCGAATCGCCTGCAAGTCGTTTGGGTTGGTGACCTTAAGGACGATCTGAGTGTTGCACTGCGAGAGTACATTCTTGTCGATGCGTGCCGGGCGCTGGGAGATTACCATCATCCCGAGCCCGAATTTCCTGCCCTCTGACGCGATCGTTCGCATGATGTCGGTGCTGACGGTCTTACCAAAACCCTTCTCAGGGCAGTAGTTGTGCGCCTCCTCGATAATGAGCATCATCGGCGGGATGGTGTTAATTTTTCTTGCCTCAAAGATCTCCTCGCACAACCGCGCAACGATCATCGCCTGCATATCGGGGACAACCCCTTTCATGTCGATGATTGACCCCCGTCCGGGCATAACCAGTTCCTGAATCGGTGTTGGATTCTCTGAGAAGATCTCGGTCTCTCGAATCGATTCAAGAACGCCTAACACCCCCCATTTTGCATTGCCGTTGCTGTTGCCGACCTCAAAGATGATGTCATCGATCGTGTACCGGTTCTTCTCAGCGTGTATCTTCTGTATCGCCTCATAGATGACGCCCATCTGGCTGCTCGACTGGATATTAAGAATCCTTGAGAGGTCAGCTGCTTTGAGATTGACCCCATTTAACCGAAACACCGTATCTGCCCCGGGATTTAGCACCCTATCTGCTGGCGTGTACACGGTCAGCCGCTCTGCGTATCCGGCTGGCTCTATCTCGAAGTACTCGAAATCCCCTTCGACTGCCGGATCCCTGAGCGACGTGTACTCACCGTGCGTATCGATGATCACGAGCGGGATATCCTGCTCGAGGAGTTCCTCCATGATGACGCCTGCTGCATACGACTTGCCGCTGCCTGTCCGCGCAAGGATGCTCACATGTTTCTGGACAAGGGCGTTGGCATCGAGATGCACAGGTATCCGCTGCCCCTCAAGAAGTCCGAGATAGACGTTGCCGCGTGTGAGCCCAAGCGTCGATGCGATCAGTTCGGGATCCGCATGGAATATCCGGTCACCTGGGCTAAACGGGGTTTTCGGCATCCTTAAAATCCTGTTCTGCCGCGATCCGATGACCATGGCTTTTGCAACCACCCGGTCAGCGTTCGAATCGTCCCGCTCATCGTCCAATTTGGTGATCGCGACCACCTGGGCAAGCACCCAACCATCGATCTCGTGCCAGATCTTAAGATAGTCACCCTGTTTTGTTGAATGGTCTGAGACCGTTAACCTGAAGTCTGCAAACCCGGTCTCGCCGAATATTGTACCGATAGAGTCTACTGGCATGTGATAGTCCGTTCTTTGTTGATGTTTTATAGATGTACGAAGACTCCGCCACTTGTAATACCCTGCCCTTCAGGCAGCGGCATCGATAGACCATCTTCAAACAATCTATTGGCGGGGACGAATGCCGCCAACTTGTTGTGTTCAGTCATGTTCTAACCTCTTGATATACCTCCTAATAACTTCGCTCCTCACTTCCCCCGCGGTTCCCGTACAATAGCTCCGCGACCATACCTGCCCTTCGCGGAATCCCTAGCGCAACTTCGGAAAACCCATGGCTATTTGTTGGGGGCCGTCACACCCCGATATCCAGATCATAATCCGGGAGGATAGCGTCCGATCCCTCCCCCGCACGCCCGGTACGTGATTCCCGCACCCAGATCGACGGCGCATCCTTGCTTGCGCCCCGGTCACGCCCATACCGCTGCCTGATCCGAACGATCGTCGGCGTGTTGATGCCAACGCCTGATATGATCGCATGCCCCTTCGCAAGTGCAGGCAGTTCCGCCACGATATCCCGGCTCACAGACTCGATGCTTCGCCCGATCTGCTCCTGATCCGCGGGATTGATGATCCGCATCGTGATCTGGGTCATGCACTGTGAGAGCGAGTCGGAATCGAGCTTACTTGGACGCTGTGAGACCATGCAGATCCCAACACCGAACTTCCTGCCCTCAGAGAGGATCGTCTTGATGATCGGCTTTGATTTCGCGACTCTCCCACCGCCTTCGCCCCCGTCTCCGCCTGCACCGCTACCACTGCCCTGCGGCGCAAACCGGTGTGCTTCCTCAAGAATCACGAAGACCGGGTAGGGCAGGTGTTTGTCAGGAGTATCACTCGTATATGTGCCGTTTTCCGTCTTCTGTCGTGCATCAAAGATTTTCCTTAGGATCACCTGCGCAATCATCTGCTGAAACCCGGTGCTAATGCCGGAGACGTCCATAACCGTGAGCTGCCCGATCCGCAGGTAATCGACGATCGGCACATCTTCGTGGTCGTGGAATATTCCATTATCCAGCTTGCGGAGCCGCCACAAGATTCCTTCGATCGAGGAGTCGCTGCTCCCATCTCGCATCTCTTCGACTGTATTTCTAAGTTCGCTCCGCGTGAACTGCCTGGTGCCGCCTCTAAAGCTTGCTCTCCGAAGCGTGCGGCACGCACTCCCGAAGAGAGTCTTCATCTTGTCTGACATCGTGCCGTCGTCGATGATGCTGATGAGATCAGACGTCTCGAGGTCGCCTACGCGGATCTTGATCTTGTCGGGCTTTACTATCCTGACTTTCGGCTTGTAATCGCCATCCCAGAACCGCGGGTCATTGGCGATCGCATCCAGCACCGTGTATTCACCATGTGGGTCAAAGATCAGTACAGGCGCCCTGTTGCGGGACGTGAGCAGTTCCTCGACGATGACGCCGACTGTGTACGACTTTCCCGCGCCTGTGGCTGCGATGACTGAGAGATGCTGGCTTACAACATCCTTAACCGAGAGCACGACCTTAAAATCTGTTCCTGCAATCGTCCCGATCGTTGCAGATCCGATCTCGCCTGATTGCGCCTTGTTGATCTCGCGCAACTGCTCGGCTGCCGACCTGTGTATAACGGTTCCTGCGGCGGGGTTCATGCGCGGGTTTATGAACTCACCAAGGTTTTCGTCGAAATATCCGATCACGACACCTTTTGTCATGAAATATTTGAATTCGTCGGGATCAAAGCCGCAGAACTCCGCGACATCTGCTGGAGCGATCGTGGTGTCGAGGAGGAACTCGACAGGGTACTCGGTGAGCGGCTCGGTCTCTGCTACGCGGCAGAGGATCTGCTGGCGGTCGGTCTGGTAGTGGACGAACTCCCACGTTTTGAGGTGCTCTCTTGTGATGAAGGCAAAGCCGGTCTTGTCGTGGCGGAGTACGATTCCGAGAGGTGTTGGGGTCATGGTAATGGTTGTTTTGTGGTTTTGTGTGGTTTCGTGTTTCATTTTTATTTACTATTCATAACTTTATCTATTAAATTTTTTAGTCTTAATCTTAAATTGTTCATTATTTCTATAGCCCTCTCGGCGTCTTCGGAAGTAACCGACATGCCAGGATAACGTATGGCTACAGAATATGGATTCAATTCCTCAAGAAAGTCGCAAATGGCATCCAATGATTTTTCGTATTCGGTTGCGGCGCTGTTCAAGCGTATCAGGTTATGTGTTGGAGGTGGAATCTCTCCCCGCGCCGTTAAAAAAGCTTTTAGATATTTTTCTATACATTGCTGGCAGTGAAAACAGATAACATACGGGGTTTCTGCAGGTTCTAACTTAACAATTGCATTATAATCTTCCTCTGCTTTTTGAAGCCATTCCCTGACCACTTCACTGTGCATATTCAACCCGCCCTTTTGACATAATCTCTCCGATGAATGGGTCACCGATATCTAAACGGTGTTTAACCTCTTCCGGAGTCTTTACAAGGATATCCAAGTCGATTTTTTTGTAATAATCGCGTAATAGCTTGTTCACTTCCACCATGCGTTCAATCTCTCTTTTGTTGGATTCCATGATTACGAGAATGTCTATATCGCTTTTTTCTGTGGGTCTGCCGTACGCGTATGAACCGAAGATAATGATCTTCTCCGGGTTGAATGCATTGGCGATTATACCTACGATCTCATCCAATATTGTTCCTATTTCAGCCATCTTTGTCACGTATCCTGTGTCTCGCTTATTGATTTTTCAATAGATCTATTGGTTTTTCAAGAGGTCGATGTTTGACCAGCCTATCATGACCTATCCCCAGATTGTTGAGTCATGTCATAATTCTCAAATAGACTCTTCGCAGCATCAAGATTCTCTCTCGCTTTTTCTATAAGTTCCGAGACGCCTATATCTTCTTTCATATCTGGATCCCCTCTCTTTTTTCGTTGAGAATGATCGGTAACCTACGTGTTTGGTATTGACGCGCTTCAATGGGGATTATGGAGATCACT
Organism: Methanosarcinales archaeon; assembly: GCA_030666765.1. Lineage (GTDB taxonomy): Archaea > Halobacteriota > Methanosarcinia > Methanosarcinales > Methanogasteraceae > Methanogaster_A. The sequence goes on along the minus strand of DAOUXE010000039.1, from coordinate 303 downwards.
GTATCGTATAAGAAGTCTAACTGATGAATCTCTCCGGAAAACTTTTCTAATTCAGAAATAGGACTGCTTATATCTTCCAAAATAAGAATAAGATCAATATCAGAACCTTCTGTAGCATCTTCTCGTGCGTATGAGCCGTACAGGATTATTTCCTTTAATCTGCCTCCATAGATGTTCTGGAGTCTTTCTTTCGCCTCATCGAGGATTGGCTTGATGTCTTTTATGGTTTTATTCACTTTTATATCCCCTTGCCAAGTGTTTTCATCATTTCCGAATGTCCTCATTGAGTCGTTTATGGGTCGT
>DAOUXE010000020.1 GCA_030666765.1 Methanosarcinales archaeon | reverse complement strand
GTACCGTTCTGAGACGAGGAGAGGCGGGTAACCGCCTCGTCCTTAGTCGGCTTATTCGCGTCATTCACGATCCCTTTTGCCGATTTTATCACGGATAGATAGATGGGTTGATGATACGAATTTTAACAGGTCATTTTCTGGCAAGCCCAAAGTCTTGTACTTACCTTATATCGCAGAAAATCCAACACTTGTGGGCATCCGTGATCCCGAACCGTTCCTCACAAAAACGATATCTATTTGACAGGACAGGACAATCCAGAAACCATGCGCCAGATGAAAATTTCGGTCGTTGAGGGTGATGGGGTAGGAAAAGAGGTGATCTCAGCCGCTCTTGAAGTGCTGGATGCTCTCACGCTCGATATCGAGAAAGTGCCGGTCGAGATCGGATACGGCAAGTGGAAGCGCACCGGCAGAGCGATGACAGAGGACGATTTTGATATCTTCAGATCCTGCGACTGTATACTCTTCGGTGCGATCACGACACCGCCGGATCCCGAATACAAAAGCGTACTTGTCCGGATCAGGAAAGAATTCGATCTGTACGCAAATATACGACCGATCAAAGGCATAATGAACTCCCAGGACATCGATTTCACAATCGTCCGTGAGAACACTGAGGGCATGTATTCGGGAATTGAAGAAGTTCTGCCTGATGCCGTGCATTCGACAAGGGTCATCACCCGGAACGGAAGCGAGCGCATCGCAGAGTATGCATGTTCGCTTGCCACCGGAAAACGCTTGACAATCGTGCATAAAGCAAATATACTGAAGTCGTGCTGGCTTTTTCGGGAGGTCTGCATCGATGTCGCAAACCGGAACAAAGTTCGGTGGGAGGAGATGCTTGTTGATTCTGCCGCACACCGCATTGTACTGAATCCGGAGCGGTTCGAGGTGGTCGTCATGACCAATCTCTTTGGAGATATCTTAAGCGACATGTCCGCAGCTCTCATCGGCGGGCTTGGCGTCTGTGCAAGCGCAAACATAGGGGCCGATTACGCGCTCTTCGAGCCGGTGCACGGCAGCGCTCCTGACATCGCTGGCAGGGGAGTTGCGAATCCGATTGCCGCGATCCTGAGTCTCGCGATGATGCTTAAGTGGTACGGCATGACCGGAGAATCTGATGCGGTGAAGGACGCAGTATATGAAGTGGTATCCCGCGGTATCACAACCCCTGACATCGGCGGGCGGTGCTCGACAGCAGAGGTTGCAGACGCGATCTCGCAGGTTGTTGGAATCGACGTACCAAGTTCTTGAATCAGACTCCTTTCAGCGCTGCTGGCGTTTGAACGATCAAATAAGATGGGGGCTTAACAGTTGGCGAATATCCCCTCTGGGGGACTACCTGTAGAGGATTGATGGACCTCGTTTTTTGAGTGGATCTTTGAAAGACGAATCGGGGCTCATGTCAGCTGTGATAAATCGGCATACCACCCCCAGAGGGATCTCTATTATCTGGTCGGTGCAGGGGCGTACCTATAACTCGATTCTCCTGGATGCATCTTACACTATCATGAGCGCGTCAAGCGAGGTGACACTGTCGTTGTCGCTGACATCAGATGCCAGAGCCCCATATATATTAGTGTCGGTGTCGTAGTATACCCTATTTCACAGCATGATTCCCCAGTTCTCTGACAAGCATACTGAGACTCGAGCTGCGAAGGAAATGGCACGGTTTATCTCTCATCTTACACGCCTTCTTGACGTATTTGCATGCGTTGTGGCTGTTTATATCCACAGGACAGAATACCATATCTATCCCATCTACAATAGTATCTATCTCCTTTCTCCCCTGGATACACCGTCCACAGTGGTAGCAGAACGTGCCGCCAACGGACTCGATCGCATCCCTATAATACGGCATGAGCGATTCCACGCCACCGATATAAGCCACCTTCGCCCCGTTTAAGTCGGCACTCCCTCTTTCATCCAGGATATCTAATTCATGACGCTGCCCAATCTCCACCAACCCTCCGGATTTTACATTATCACCTTTACTTCGATCCCGCGATAGCAGTTCATCAGTCAGCCGCTTCACTTCACTGGTGAGGAAATCAATCTCCTTTTTCATATTCTCGGTTTGATTGAGTGTTTCTTCGCCACCAAGCCCCTCTAAATCACTCACCAACTGTCTGTTCAACCGCTTCTCTTCTTCCAGTGCGGAGGTGATTCTTAACCGATCCTCTCTGACGGATTCAATCTCTGATTTTAGCTGCTCTCTCTTCCGCGCCAGTCTGTTGCACTTTGTCCGGAGTTTTTCATTCGTTTTCGAGGCGCCCGTAAGCTCCATCAGGAGGTTCTCGGGAACGCCACAAGGCAGTGTTCTACGAAGCTCGTCATAGAACCTCGATGCTCGATGTTCGTACATGTGGGTGGCAGCAAATACCGCTGCCTCGATTGCATCGATATCTTCACGCTGGTTCCGCACAGCAAACCAGATGAAGGCAGGAATGGGGATGTCCTTACCGTTCCCGTTGCTTCCATCTTCGATATGCTTGTAAATTTCTTCCTGTGGGATGCGTTCGATATCTTTCTTATATCGATCGAACCGATCCTTTAATATCCGGTCCAGTTGTTTGGAGGTCTTGTTCTGGCTACTACATGCCTGAATGAGTCCACCATGCATCTCATAAGCCGTTACCGAGTTACAGTCGAGTTTCAATCGCTTAAAGAGATCGCTTAGTTCCTTGTCATTGTAGGTCAATCCGAGGATTGAACAGACCGTTTGATTCTTAAGTTCCCATATCCTTCTTTCCGGCATTGATACCCCCAACAGTAGCTAATATAAAGCCCGATTCATGATCGATAGTCCATGAATCGGGTTTCTCATTTAGTTACTTAAACAAGCACCTTTTCAGCCAGACCGTGACCGATGGTGATGTGCTGCCCACCTACTTGTGCACGTATGTACGTACCCCTATCAGACGTCGGCGCTACTATCTCTTTTCTGAGCAGGGTTATAACAGAACCCTCTTTGAGTCCGATCTGCTCAAACTTTCCCATGACATGGGTTCCGCCAACGATCTTTTTCACAGTGGAACTTTCACCCTCCCTTAGCTGGTTGAGCTGGACGGATTTCCCATCTTGCGTCGCGAATATCTTTGATGCCTGACCTTCACCCATCCGCATCTCCACATCTCCGGATGAAGCTACTATGGTACAATCCGGCACATGACGCAGGAATGTAAGCTCACTTCCTTCTACGATCCCGTATTCGGAAAGAAATCCCTCGAAATCCTTTCCACCTTCAATCGATCTGACTGTTCCTTTATCTCCTTCTGCAAGTTTCAACAGTGGAATTGTCTCTTCATCCATATCTATATAGATCTTATCAGCCCATCCACGAGCTATGATCAATTCATCATACTCTTTTGTTCCAAGAGCGATCGGTCCCCAATGCACATTCACTGGCTCGGTCGCTACCACCTCTAGTTCAGTTCCCTCAGTTACGCCGAGTTCCTCAAGGTGCTCTTTAACATCCATACCCCCTGTGATCTCTTTGACAACCACAGTGGTTTCAAGTTCCACATCTTTTAGTGATCTCATCTTACATACCTCCTTTTGCGATTCACTACTGTGATGTATCGTTAGGTGTGCAAATACCATGCCCTACAAAAAATAGGGTTACCTACATTCCGTCGAACCGCAGACCGATGTCAACATCTGTGTCGCCGGGAACCTCTATATCGAAGCAGTCGCCTACCGGATTATAGAACTTACAGTCTCTACGTACCGGCACGTTTTCGACTCCTTTTCTAGTTATATCTGATTTTCAAGCTTTGACGTCATAACATCAATCAGAACGCCGTACACCAGCCCGAATCCGAGAACTGCAAGCATCCCTTCGGCACTAAAGATTGCCATCGCCATACTTACCACGACGCCGATTACTGCGCCGCGTATTGCCGGATGAAGATTGATGTTGTCTGAAATCCCGATCATAACTCCGATCAGCGCCCTGTTGTACACGATACCGGTCAGGAATAGTGTATCAGCTGCAAATTCAGGGAACGTGGTCATCGTCCCGTACATGCAGAAGAGGCCGCAGAGTATGCCCAGAACCGTTGCTATAACGAACCGTTTAACATTCATATTCCACCTCCTTACCGTTTATTTTTGAGAAGAAGTAGTCATATACCACAACCCTCCGCATCAGATTGTCCATTGCACTCAATTCAACGGGGGATGCCGGATCCGTCCATTTCTCAGCACCATGAATTCCTCACCGGGTGCGACCCCTGAATCCTTCCTGATATCGACCGGAATCGCAATATATCCCTTCTCGCTCATGGCGTATAATTTTCTTGCTGTTTTCACTGATATAAAAATATTGCCCTGGTTCTGGCAACATGCAGTGAAGCGATATCAACACATTTACATCCCATGACCACCAACATTAGCAACGTGACACCTGCCAGTATGTACTCATATTTTGACGCTCTTGAAAGCGATTTGGAGCGCGCCGTCAAGATCGCATCAGAGGCACGTCTGCGCGGCATGGACCCTGAGACGCACCCTGAAATCCCGATGGCAAAAGACCTTGCGGATCGAGTCGAGAACCTGATAGACATCCCGGTTGCTACCCGGATTCGTGAACTGGCTTACGATCTTAAGATGAGCCGGGAGGAGTCTGCGTTGCAACTTGGTGCAGACATCGCAGGGATGCGCATCCACACTTTCGAGAGCAGGGATGATGCCGTTGAGATGGCGATACGAGCCGCGGTTGCGCTCCTGACCGAAGGGGTAGTTGCGGCTCCGATAGAAGGGATTGCGAAGATTACTATAGAAAAAAATGATGATGGCACCGAATTTATCCGCATCTTCTACGCAGGACCGATCAGGAGTGCTGGCGGAACTGCGCAGGCGCTATCTGTGCTGGTTGCTGACTATGTGCGGCGGGAACTCGGGATCAACAGGTACATGCCGAGAACCGAAGAGATCGAGCGGTGCGTGGAAGAGATAACGAAGTACCGGACGGTCGCAAACCTGCAGTACACGCCAAGCGACGAGGAGGTCAGGTTGATCACGACAAACTGCCCGATCTGCATCGATGGCGAGCCGACCGAGGAAGAGGAGGTCGAAGGCTACCGGAATCTGGCGCGGATCGAGACGAACCGCGTTCGCGGCGGGATGGCTCTTGTCATCGCAGAAGGCATGGCACTCAAGGCGCCAAAGATTCTGAAACATGTGGCGAAACTGCATCTCGACGGTTGGGATTTCTTAAACCAGCTCGTCACAAAAGGCACAAGTGATGATGACGGCACCACGGTAATCGAACCGAAGAGCAAGTACTTAAATGACCTTATTGCGGGAAGACCCGTCTTTTCACATCCATCGAGACCCGGCGGGTTCCGTCTCAGGTACGGACGGGCGAGAAACACCGGATTTGCTGCCGCGGGCATCTCTCCTGCGACGATGATCATAACCGATAGTTTTCTTGCCACCGGAACCCAGACGCGTGTCGAACGCCCGGGAAAGGCGGCAGGCATATCTCCTGTGACAGGCATCGAGGGTCCTACCGTGCGCCTATTTGGCGGGGCTGTGGTGCGCATCGACGACGAAAAAGAGGCGGTGCTGTTACATGACCGGGTCGAGGAGATCCTTGATGTTGGTGAGATTCTCATCAATTATGGCGATTTTCTTGAGAACAATCATCCGCTGATGCCGCCTTCGTACTCGTTTGAGTGGTGGATCTCAGAACTTAAAGAGGTGGCAGGCACTGGAGCTGTGGACGAAATGGCAGACGCAGATCTCAAGGATCCTGATCAGGAACTTGCACTTGAACTCTGCGACCGCTACGGTGTCCCGCTCCATCCCAAGTTCACGTATCTCTGGCACGATATCTCGATTGAAGATCTCCGAACCCTATCCGAACATATCTCCCTGCATGGCAGGGTTGGTGACCAGGTTCTTCTGATCCCATACGATTCAGGCGTGAAAAGAATTCTCGAGACGATCCTTGTTCTACACAGAGTTGTAGATGGTGCGATAACGCCCGTGAAAAATTCTCCGTCCCGGGCGTCGACGCCGGAGGCGTTAGCGATATCTGATCCGCTTCCGCTGATGCGATGCGTCGGCACCATGATTGGGGATGATGTATGGCAGGATTTCGAAGAACAAAACGTTCTTGATGCGATATTTAAGATAAGCGGCATCCGGGTCAGACCGAGGGCGCCAACCAGGATCGGTGCAAGGATGGGAAGGCCTGAAAAATCTGATAAACGGGAGATGAAGCCAGCGCCACATGCTCTCTTCCCTGTCGGGACTACTGGCGGGAAATCAAGGTTGCTTGCAAAGGCATCAAACTATACTCAATCGTTAAACGCAAGAATCGGCGTGATCCCTGTCGAGATCGGGATGCGCAGATGCCCCTCCTGCGGAAACGAGACCTACGAATATAGTTGCGGATGCGGGGCAAGAACAGAGCCCGTGCTCTTCTGCCCGCGGTGCAACATCCATGTCGAGAGCCGCACCTGCCCAAAATGTGGTCTTGAGACGACGTCTGCCCGGAAGGTCGATCTCGATCTGAAGACGCGGTATGTATCAGCGTTCGCAAACCTCGGGGAGCGGGACAATCTTCCGAGTTTCAAGGGAGTTCAGGGCATGATCTCGAAGGACAAAAGTCCGGAATCGCTTGAGAAAGGAATTCTCCGTGCAAAGTATGGGGTATTCGTATTCAAGGACGGTACTGTGAGATATGACCTAACAGACCTGCCGCTCACACACTTCAGCGCTGAAGAGATTGGAGTGGATCTCGATACGTTGAAGCGCATCGGGTACGAACACGACATGGACGGACGTCCACTGACCGATAAAAGCCAGATATTAGATCTCCGTGTGCAGGATATTATATTATCAATTGATGCTGGCGAATATCTACTCAGAGTCTCTCATTTCATCGATGATCTCCTCGTGAAATATTACGGAGGCGTTGCATACTACAACGCCTCGAAGAGGAACGATCTCATCGGTAGACTGGTGATCGGGCTTGCCCCGCATACCTCTGCCGGCGTTCTCGGGCGGATCATCGGGTTTACGCGGGCATCGGTCGGGTATGCGCACCCGTTCTTCCATGCCGCGAAACGAAGGAACTGTCTCGCCCCTGATACTGATGTACTGGTTCTGAATTCTAAAAAACCGGTTTTTGAGAGACTTGAGGACATTTACGATTCAGCAGAGTCCCCTGAAGAGATTATCGATGATTTTGGCACGGTGCAGAAGTTGGTCAAAGGAGTAGAAACGTACGCTATAAACCCTGAAAATGGCAGTTTCGAGATAAAGAAGGTAAAATCGGTAATCAAAACTCCTGCACCTTCCAATCTGGTGCGAATAACGTCAAAGTCCGGGCGGGTCTTCGTTGCCTCGCCAGAGCACAGGATGATGGCGTATTCGGAAGAGGGGTATGGGTTTAAGAAGATACTGGAACTCTCCGAGAGCGACAGACTCCTCCTGTCGAAGAGGATCGATATTGTCGAGAACGACTCCGAAGAGATCGACCTGCTCATGGAATTTTTGAGGATCGGCGGGTTATCAGAGGAGATAATGGTCAGGGATGTTAGTTCGTGTACTAAAAAGTGTATAGACGATCTTGGAGGGGAGGAATCCGCCGCTCAAAAGGTGGGTATAGGGGGCAAAGCGCTCTCCAACTATCTCTACAGGGATAGCATTCCACTACGCACTCTGCAATCTCTGCTCGATTCATCGAGGAACGGATTGGACCTAATTCCAAAGGGATGCAAACTCGATGTCAAGCGAGATCACACGACAGTTCCAAGGACAATCAAAATAGACGAGAGTTTTATGCGATTGCTCGGATATTATCTCACAGAAGGGTACGCGAGATCTGAAGAGGGAAATTTCTACCAGATCGGTCTTTCATCGTTGGAAGATGATATCTTAAAAGATATGGAGCAGTGCATCACAGATGTCTTCGGAATCATCCCGGGAAGATCGAATCATGTCTTGACCATATCCAGCAGACTGGTATATCGCCTGTTCACAGAGATTCTTGGAACCGGAAAGGGTGCAAGGGACAAGCGAATCCCATCCGGATTTGCCAGCTTACCCCTAAATAAGATCAAGCACCTTCTGAGTGCATATTTCGCTGGAGACGGATCTGTCGAGAAAGATCGGCCCCATATCACCTGTTCCTCTGTCAGCAGAAGACTTCTGCAGGATATCGGGCTGCAACTGCTCAGATTTGGCATCTTCTACCGGATGAAACACGAGAGGAGACGGGCTTGCGGGGCTGCGAAGGAATTTTACGATAAGAGGGGGGAGTCTCCTCTTTTTGATCTGTATTACATCTCGATACGGTCATCTTATGCACGAAAATTCGCTGAGGATATCGGTTTTGCATCGGTACGAAAAGAGGCAGCCTTAAACTCTGTTCTTTCGAAGGAAGGAACGCCATGGTCTATCGTATCGGGTGATGCGATCCTCGATGAGATAAAGACGATAGAACCTACCCGGGCGGAGGCGGATTACCTGTACGACCTAGAGGTTGAGGATTATCACAACTTCCTGATCAACGATTTTATGGTGTCTGCGAACTGTGACGGCGACGAAGACTGTGTCATGCTGCTTATGGACGGTTTACTCAATTTCTCACGATCGTATCTGCCTGCAAGGCGTGGCGGCTGGATGGATGCTCCGCTCGTGCTCACGACACGGCTCGATCCGAAGGAGATCGATAAGGAGGCGCACAACATCGATATCATGGAACAGTACCCACTTGGGTTCTATGAGTCGGCAAGTATTTTTGCAAACCCGAAGGATGTCGAGGATCTGATGGATACGGTGTCGAAGCATCTCGGGACTGAGGCGCAGTATATGAGTCGGTTCACGCATCCGACATCGAATATCGCAGCAGGACCTCTGAACAGCGCATACAAGACACTCGGATCGATGGTCGAGAAGATGGACGCACAATTAGCGCTTGCCCGAAAGACAAGAGCGGTCGATGCCGATGATGTTGCCGAGCGGGTGATCAACTCGCATTTCCTGCCTGACATGATCGGAAACCTCCGTGCGTTCTCCCGGCAGAAGGTCAGGTGCGTAAAGTGTGGAGCGAAGTTTAGGAGACCGCTCTTAAGTGACACCTGCCCGAGATGCCACGGTAGGGTCATACTGACGGTCACTGAGGGTTCTGTCAAGAAGTATCTCGACACGTCCACACGTGTGGCGGCGGAATATGAGGTGTCCGAGTACACGAGGCAGCGGATCGAGCTGATCGGTCTTGAGATCAAGTCGCTTTTTGAGAGTGATAAGTCAAAGCAGATGGGGTTATTTGATTTTATGTGACGTGAGTGTTTCGTTGGGTGCGCACTTCCCTTCACTTGGGACTCGAAAACCCGGGGGCTCTCAATTCATCCGGGACATTGGTCCTGATTCGTCTGTTTTTTTAGATATTCGAAGCTTGAAGTTGCAGAAACGTCACCGACCCCACAATAAATTGCGGGGCATCACAGCTCCACAGGGGTCGCGTACTTGTGATGAGGACAAGCGCGGACAGAGGTGGAGTGGGCGATGAAGCACGTGAGTTCTGCACATAGGTTTATGGGGTGGATGATGCGATAAACAGATGCAGTAAGTATCCAGAAATTAAACCCGCAAGTATTCCTACAGCCGTACCTACCACGAATTCCTTAGTAGATATAAATCTCTTCAGTAATTCAATCTCTTGCATTTTATTCTTATCTATCGTATCTATCAACTCATAACCACCTTTTACAACTTCTTTATACTTATCAAGGGACTTTATAGGTGCTAACCCCACCGATGCCATCTCTATTCCTCTAGCTTCTTGTGCTAATT
>DAOUXE010000245.1 GCA_030666765.1 Methanosarcinales archaeon | reverse complement strand
GAACTGGGACGGTTGGGTCACATATTCATCGCTGATTCGGATACTGAGGTGAGCGCGCACAACCTTGTGATGGAATTGATGCACAACGATGTCGTAGAAGCGATACGCAGATTGATGCGGCGTATTGTCGGATCATACTCACTCGTGATGCTGATCAATGATACACTGGTTGCTGTCAGGGATCCGCTCGGCTTCAAGCCACTCTGTCTCGGAAAGGTTGAATCAGGGGGATGGAATGGATATATCGTGGCGAGCGAGAGCGTGGCGATCGATGTGCATGACGGCGAGTTTATGAGGGACGTGCGTCCGGGCGAGGTGCTGGTGATCGATGGCGACCAGATAGAGAGCCACCAGATGTGCAAACTCGGAAACACGGCACACTGCGTCTTCGAGTACGTCTATTTTGCGCGCCCCGATTCTGTGATCGATGGCAGACTAGTCTACGATGTCAGATTGAAGATCGGGGAGTGTCTGGCGGCTGAGCACCATGTGGACGCGGACATGGTATCGCCGGTACCGGATTCCGGCATCACTTCGGCGATCGGATACTCCAAGAAATCCGGCACCGAGTATATTGAGGCTCTGATGAAGAACCGATATGTCGGGCGCACATTCATCATGCCGTCGGATGCAGTGAGGAAGAAAGCGGTTCAATTGAAACTGAATGTGATCAAGCCGAATGTCAAGGGAAGAAAGGTCGTTATACTCGATGATAGCATTGTGCGCGGAAACACCACCCGGAGGATCGTTGACCTGGTGCAGAAAGCAGGCGCATCCGAGGTGCACGTCAGGATCGGAAGCCCGCCGATCGTATCCCCGTGCTATCTTGGAATCGATATGCCTACGAGGAAGGAGTTGATCGCGTCACAGAATAGCGTGCCAGAGATAAAAGCCGCGATCCAGGCAGATACGCTTGGGTATCTGAGCATCGATGGGCTGGTCGAAGCGGTAGGCATTCCTGCAAGCGATCTCTGTCTCGGATGCCTCACAGGCACGTATCCTGTCGAGATACCGGGCGAGCGGTGTGTGCTCAGGCAGCTCCGGCTGGAAGAGTTTGATTAATCAGCATTCGGGAAGTCCTCATCGGATGAGATGGGTCTTGTAAAAGTGGCGAGCACGGTTAGTGCCTCAGAACAAACCCGCTCACTTCTGCTATTGGTGTAATTCTCAATCATCTTTCGGTCGTCCCGCGAAGGTTTAGGGTATGAAAGTACACTGTAAATGCAAGCGATGGCAATCTCTTCTGACTTTCGTGCCTTTGATTTCCTTGCGCATTTCTTGCAGATATGGGCTGCGTGCCCTTTGCCAGAGAATTTCTCGTTTGGCAGGATGCTCCCGCATACCTTACGGAAATGTCCGCGATATCGTTTCTTCTTTGCCATCGTTACACCCTCTGTAACTCAAACTTTAAAACCCCGAAAATCATCCGTTAAAGAATCGCTCTCATGATTTCTGGAAAATAAAAAAGAGATCCCCCTGCCGCGCAGGCAGGAGGATTTTCACCCGGAATTAAATCAGCTTCTTAAACGGATGGTTCGGATCCTGCACAGTGAGCCCGAGTTCCTCTGCGTTCTCAGCAACCATGATGTCGATCATCGCAGCTGCTGGTGCTATCATCGTTGAATTCTCAATCGGACCGTACAGGTAGTAGTCAGCTCCAGCAATTCCCGCGATCAGGTTGTTTCCGATGTCAACAGGAGGCCACACCTCACGATGCTCCTTCTTAAACGTCTTCATCCAGTCCCATGCGGACGCTGAGTTGTGATAACCTGCGCCAACAGGAAGCCCGAATCGTGCCTTTACGGCAACGCCTGCACGCACGTTTGCGCCTGCACCTGCCCCAAGCGGCATCGCAGCGATATCCACGAGTGGCTTTGTGATGCCACAGCCCTCTGCGATCTCGAGCATGCCCGACTCAATGCCTGCCGCGCCTTCCTCAAGAATCTCGATCTTTCCTTTGACACCGGGCTCGGTTGCATTGAATGCGAGAATGATGGCGGATGTGAGATCCGACTCCTTGAGCGCGACAACCTCATCCTCATGGATACTCGCATTGATGGAGTTGTGTATACCACGATCGGCAACACCGATCTCGGTTGCGTACGCAACACCGAACGCCCGAACGTCGCCTGCCGAAGAGTCGATTAAGAACGGCTCATCATACCCATTCACAAACCAGTCGATGTAATTCTTCATCGCCTCGTTCGTCTCTGCGACGATCTGGTTGCAGTGCGGGTTGCCTGTTGCATCACTGATCTCTTCTGCTGCGGTCCATAGATTGTCGGCAGCGTTCTTGTCGAATACTCCTTTGTCTTCGTCCGTTACGATCTTGTGCCTGTTATAAAACATCGAACCGAAGAGCACGGTTGGATATTCTCCTGGCTGACCGCCTATCGTTGTGCCTCCTAGATCGAAGACCTTCTGTTCTTTATCAAATCTGAACATATCATCAATACCTCACTTATATTGTTATCCCTGTCAGGATTACATAAGACAACGCCATCACCAGCCCTGTCGTTATTCCGTAGAGTATGCCAATATCCCTACCAACCTTCTTTCCGATCCGCTGATATATCTCGGAATTTACGAACTCAATCTTCTCGTCGATCTCGTCCAGCCTTCGCAGAACCTCACTGTACTCAGCCCTGTCAACGACGACGTGTGGAACGATGATCTGCCCTTCTTCTACCATATTTAATCACCTCTTATAGCATCCACAGCATCGGTAACAGAACCAGTATGAGTGTGAACAATATGCCTACTGCGACACCGAGCGGTGCGCCTGCCGTGAAACCGGAATCCAGTTTCTGGTTACGCGCAATCAGTTGTCCGCGACGCCGTACGCTCTCAACAACAGCCTCAAATGGTTCCATGAATGGATCAATCACCATCGGGGTTCCGACTCCGTACGTGATCGCCTCTCCAGCTACTTCTTCCGCGGGAGCCTCTTCAGTTACCTCTTCGGAAACTTCCTCGGAGGCATCTTCTTTGGTTCCAACGGTTTCTTCGATCTTTTCCTCTTCTGGCATATCATGCACCTCCTAAAAGGTTGCTGAGAGCTCCTTGTGCCATCACCACGAGTCCGAGAAGGATCAGCGTTATTGTAAGGCCGATCATGATTCCCTCGATCTT
>DAOUXE010000071.1 GCA_030666765.1 Methanosarcinales archaeon | reverse complement strand
TGGTTTTTCCACCTCAGCTAAACATGTACCAATGACATAATGTTTTGAAGACTGCCTATTGAAACCGAGATCGCCACTTTCATCAAGATAGATATGCAAAGGTAATCACTGATATTGGAGTTACTTCGAAGTGATTTATACTTTATTCAAACGAGATTGCCCGACGTATTAAGGATCCTGCAGGCAGCGGCAGGCCTGATGAGCGCCTCGATTACAGCTGCACCATCCCCTCACCATCCCCCACCAATCGCCTGATCCGCCAGGCAGCCGTCTTCAGCCCATCCAGCACCTGCTCCCGGGTGCGTCCCGTGCAAAAGACGGTCGTTACCGGATCTCCGGCAGGAATCTTGCACCCAATCACGGGGATATCCCGAATTGGCTCTCTCACAAGTCGTTTTGAGATTGTCTTGTCAATGACAAGATCGTAATCAGTAAAGACGATCGCCTTTCCTGCAAATCCGGTTCCGCTATCGTTATCAGGATCAATCTCTGGCAACTCTCCCGAAAACGCCTTCACATGCGCATCGAATACGCTAATCCCTGAGACGTGTTCGACGGTATCAAGCGTTCCCTGAAACCGCGCATTCACCTCGATTGTCACCGGACCACTATCCGTGATCAGGAAGTCAACACCGTTTGAACCCACAAGCCCCAATCTCTTGACCACTTGAACTGCGATCTCGCGCATCTCGCAGTCGTATTCGCTTCTAAAAGGTGTCACGTTCCCTGAGTATGCGAATCTGTGTGCAGAAAGCCACCGCGTCCCGATCAGTTGCTCGTTTACGGCTATTGCCACAGCGTCTTTGTGCGTTGCGATGACAGAGACGCTTGCAGGGATCCCTTCGATATACTCCTGAATCAGCAGATCGTTCCCGCACCCCCTAATCTCCTCTTTGCTGTACGCCAGTCGGTTCTCGATCCCCCCTACGCCGTAGACCGGCTTTAGCATGACCGGATACCCAAAATCATCATCGATATCATATATCCTTGGATGCGGTAACCCAAACGACCCCATCTTTTCTGCAAACGATTTCTTGTTGCCGGTCGATCTTGCAATATCGGGCGGGTTGTTAAGTACGCGGTAGCCCTCCCGCCCCAGATCTGCATATTCAAACCCGGTACCGAGAATGATCGCATCGAAATCCCAATCCAGGCGATCTAAAACGCTCAGCAACTCATCATCGTTCGCGATCTCGTCAAAACAAGCATATTTATCAGCACACCCCAGGAGATCGGAATCTCCGAAGTGATCCAGTGAATACACAGTATATCCTGCACGTTTTCCAGCGCAGACAACGTATCTGGTGCTGTACCCGACGATCAGTAGTTTCATATTCTTTCTGGCAAGAAAAATAACCGCAGAGTGCACGAGGAACATAAGAGTTGCATCATTCTCCGCGTTCCTCCGCGTCCTCCGCGGTTAGATTCTCTATTGGTTCCGGTAGGTCCCGTGTCAGGTAGTGCTCGTGCAGTGAAGTCTTATGATAGCGTTTTATATGCATGAGTAGTTACTTAAAATCAAACAGCGTTCGCTGGTCAGATACTGTCCCGATTGGTCCCGTGACTGTGACACCCGCGGCACCGATGCCATCACCGCCAGCACCAGCAGGCAGTTCGATGGTTCCGTATCTTCCACCACCACCCGGATGGATGATCACCTCCCCGCGCCGAAACGCGCGGATAGCGTTCACAATCCTTGTGTCCACGCCGCCCATGCCGGAGAGGTCGTCGTCCACCAGCACCGCAATCTCACTCCCCGGCCCTTCAACAAGCGTGTTCCATGATGCCTGCACCGCTTTGGTCTGCGGGCTCGAATGCCCGATCGCCATCGCGATGATCTCGGCAAGCGGTATCAGATGGAGGTATCGCGGCCGGTGGTCCGGATGATTGGGTGCAGGGAGATCGGCAAGTTCGTTTACCCGGTCATGTACGCCTTTCTTGATCCTTCCACCGCATCCGCACCGCCACTTTTTTGCCAGACAGTCAGGAAGAGCGTAATGCTTGAAACACCGTATACATGCAGATTCATTATATTTTCCCTCCCCCGGAAACATTCCGACGTTTAATACCGGTTTGCACACATTCTTTCTGAGAATCGCACTTTTTAAATTATCAAACGTGATATCCGGCATCGCAAACCGGTTAAACTCCCTGGCAAGTTTATTGGGCCATGGCGAGTGCGCATCCGAGTTTGTGAGGAATGTCAGCCGGTGCAACTCTGATATCCGGTCAGCATAAGAGGTGTCCGCACTCAATCCCAGTTCAACGAATGATATATAATCCGAAAGATCGGAATAGCAGTCGGAAAGCGAATTATGGTATGCATACATCGCAGTCCACGGTGTGAACGCGTGACACGGCCCTATCAGTGCGCCAGCGTCCCGTGCATATTCGGCGATCTCTGTGCCGCTCAACCGAACCGCAGGACGCCCGTTTGTGTCGATATCGCGGGAATGCTCCGCGAATCGCTCACGCAACTCCTCTGCCTTCGATATGGACGGGATGATAAGCAGATGGTGAACCCTTCTGAAGTCCTCCACCTCCACCGTGAGCACAAAAGAGGTGTTGTCGAGCGAAAATATTCCGTCAGATTCAGGCAATTTCTTGATCGATTCCATCCATCCTGCATGAAGGCAATCCCCGGTTCCTACGAGGTGAACACCTTTTTTTGCCGCTTCTCGTGCAATCGTTGGCATGTCCATCTTGTTAGACGTCGCCATCGAGTATTTTGAATGGATGTGCAGGTCTGCGTTGACGTCCATGATCATATCAAGGCAGCAACCTATATAACCCTCTTGGACGAAGTGAGACTAAAGGTGTAACAAAATATGGCAGATTTCAGAGTTGTTGTTTCAGATGCGAATGCAGGAAAAGCATACCAGATAGAGGTATCAGGCGCGTCAGCGAATACGTTTATGGGAAAAACTATCGGCAGCGAGATTGATGGAAGCGCGGTTGGACTTTCCGGATACACACTAAAGATTACAGGCGGATCGGATAAAGGCGGATTTCCGATGCGAGGCACTCTTCCAGGACCTAAACGGAGAAAACTCCTCGTAACCGGAGGTAGCGGATTTCATCCGGGAGAAGATGGTCTTAGAAAGAGGCGGTCGATTCGAGGGAGTGAGATAGCAGGAGACGTCGCCCAGATCAACACAACGGTTGCAAACTATGGTTCCACCCCGATAGACTCGCTGCTTGGTGGAGACCCGGAAGAAGAAGTGGAATCATAGTTATATAGTTCTGTAGTTATGGTGGGATTCCTAAACCTGTTCGGAGACGATCCGGGTGACCGTTTCAGGCGCGGGATTGCTGCGCACGAACGAGGAAAACTCGATGTGGCAGAGCAGGAATACAACCGCGCCATCTTTTTAAACCCGTTCGTCGCACAGTTCCATTCGAACCTCGGAGACTTGTTGCACCAATTAGGCAGAATGGATGAGGCAAAGGACTCTCTGGAGGAGGCACTTCGGATCGAGCCGAAGAATGCTGCTATCAACAACAACTATGCAGTGATCATGGAGGAACTCGGGGATCTGAATACGGCAGAGAAATATTACAAACGCGCAATCTTCCTCGATCCCAAATACACCCACGCCAGAGTTAATCTTGCAGACGTTCTCAGTAGGCGCGGGGAGTATGTAAAAGCAGAATCCGAGTATCGCTACATTCTCGCGGAGCATCCCGAACACACACATACGCGGCAGAACCTTGCGGTAACGCTTAAGAACCTGGGCAGGTACGACGAAGCGGTTATCGAACTTACGGCACTGATACAGCAGTTGCCCGGTGATCCCTACTTGTGTATGCTTCTTGGTATGGTGTATCAGCTTCAGGGAAAACTCGACATTGCAATGGACGAATACCAGGCAAGCATCCGCCTCGATCCGAACAATCCGGCAGCACACAATAACCTCGGAAGCCTGCTGGAAGATCTCGACGAGAAACAGAGGGCGGAACACGAATACAGGACTGCGCTCAGCCTCGATCCGGGATACGTACTTGGGAGAGAGAACCTTGCACGACTGTTCTTCGAGATGGGGGATCCTGAGCGGTCCGAACTCGAATGGAAACAGCTTCTTCAGATCCAGCCAGATAACGTGAAAGCACACAGGTATCTCGGAAAAATTCTGTTTAATGAGGAGAGATTCACAGAAGCCCGGGAAATCGTTGATAAATCCATAGAGCAGAGTATCCAGGACGATGAGCTGCTTGAGATGGCTGAAAAATTAAAGAAACTTGCTGATCAGGAAAGTCAGGAAGATTCGGACGATTGAACGCTTAGTAAGCGCGCATAATTAACCTGAACAAAATCAACTTCTTTATGGACAGATTCTGCGACTCCAAAAAAACCTCTTCTCTGGGACCCCTGTAGTCTTATTTCTTATGATACACTCTTTAAATTATCTCATAGTTTAAACCACAAAGTGCTCACCGAACAATAAAGTAGCAAAAGTATATACTCGAATAACTCGTGGTATGAACCACAATAATTCTGTGTTAATCTTGTGTAATCTTGTGTAATCTTGTGTAATCTCGTGGTTTTACATGCTAATAGCTCCACAATTTTGGGTAAGTACTGGTAAAGTTATCTGATGACGCTCGACATCTATGACACTCGTACAATTCGCTTATTCGCGCCATTCATGATCCCTTTTGACGATTTTATCCTGGGTGGACAGAGGGACTGACGATACAAATTTTAACAGGTTAGTTTCTGGCAAGCCCAAAGTACACAGAGATTGCGAATTTTATGGTGAAACGGGTTGGTAGGAGATAATTTCGAGATGTATTGCCTTAAGTGTACAGGTTATTCGTGCACGGTTACTCAGCATCTTTTCGGTAGTGATCCACTTCGACGGTAGATGTTAGAAGGTCCACCCGCGCCCCACGAAAAGACTTAACCTGTAATAGCGTGTGCAATAACCACAATGCGTGTTTACGAAAACCCCCTCCTGAAACTGAACGTCTCTGTTCATGACAACAAAGTACGACTCGATACGGAGGGTGCGCTATCCCTGCCCGCAAAACCGATTCTAAAGAAGATAAACCGGGTCTTTGCAGACGAAAAACCGATACGGAGCGATGAAGAGAAAATCGTCTTCTCGACATGGGTTCCCCCGGTACCGAGCATCCCGTTTGACCGGATGATATCAGCAGAGGTCGGTGCACTGCTTACGAAGCGGGTGCCGGACCAGGCCTCCATCGGGATCACGATGCGATGCCCGAACAACTGCATCCACTGCGGCGCATCCGATATATCTGGGGGCAGGGAACTGGAGCGCGACGAGATCGAAAGTGTGATCGATCAGGCGCTTGATCTTGGCACATACTTAATCTCATTTGACGGCGGCGAGCCGATGATGAGAAAAGACCTCCCACAGATGGTTGCGTATGTCGACAAGGAGCGGGCGATTGCGACATCGTTTACGTCTGGATACGGGCTTTCAGAAGAGATGGCGCACGCACTGAAGAGCGCTGGCATGTATGCGGTCAGAGTCAGTATCGATGGTGCGGACGCTGCGGAACACGACCGGATGCGGGGGCGTGCCGGCGCATTCGACGATGCCATAACTGGCATTAAAAACGCGCTTTTTGCGGAAATGCTTGTCGATATGTTCGTGGTAGTGTCACCTGCAAACATTGACAGCTTGGATGAATTCTATTCGCTTGCCTGTGATCTCGGGGTGCATGAGCTCTCAATATACGAGATCATTGCTGTTGGCAGGTGGATGGATCACGAGGACGAGGTAATCACTAAAAACGATGTTGTCAGACTCATGAATTTCCAGAAACGGATTAATAGGCAGCCGGATGGTCCAAGAGTCACTGCGTTTCCGTACTTCATGGGGCCGGATCTCTTCGGCTGCTTTGCTGGCAGGCGGTGGATGCATGTGACTGCGGTAGGCGACGTTCTGCCGTGTGCGTACACGCCACTATCGTTCGGAAACGTGCGGGAGGATCCGCTTGGAGATATATGGAAGCGGATCGGGAAGCACCCTGCATACAAAGGATCTGCCGACTACTGCATGATGCGAAACCCTGAATTTAGGAAGCGATATATCCACTCGATACCGGATGGTGCGGAGATGCCACACAGGGTCTGAATCAGATTTGAAGTGTTTGTTTCGATATTCTCCAATATTAGAATTAGCATATACACTTTGCAATGATTTGACTGATATCTTTGAAGACGATATTTCCAAGAGCGTTGCGACTTGTAGGATCAACGATTGGAAGAAGAAACTCTCATGACCCTTCGGGACACCCATGGGCATGAAAATGCGGCTCGGATGCCTTAAGCCCCGCCACCCCCATATATGCACGAGACGGGTAACACGAGTCGATTACTTTATGGTGGTTCACTCTGAAC
>DAOUXE010000024.1 GCA_030666765.1 Methanosarcinales archaeon | reverse complement strand
TTTTTTCGTTTTCGGTTTCTTATTTTTTGGGGTATTTTTGGGTTTTCTTTCCTCTTCTGAAGAGATGTCAACGTTTGGCTTCTTCCCGGAGGGTTTAATGTCTGGTTTTGGCTGCTCTCCTTTCATCAAACTGATTTCATCTCGCAACTTCTGGTTTTCTGCTTTTAATTTTTCGTTGTTTTCGCTCAAGTCTTCGATGAGCTGGAGAAGGATGCGAAAAGCTTCTGATAGTTGTTCCTCATGAATTTCATCCGGGCGGATATTTATCGTTTCCAACGTTTGCGTGATCCTCGATGAATTCATGGGACAACCTCTACTCTTCTGGTATATATAGTATCCT
The DNA here is from genome assembly GCA_030666765.1 of Methanosarcinales archaeon. GTDB lineage: Archaea > Halobacteriota > Methanosarcinia > Methanosarcinales > Methanogasteraceae > Methanogaster_A. The sequence goes on along the minus strand of DAOUXE010000024.1, from coordinate 8,830 downwards.
ATCGAATGGGGTGATGTGATAAAACCATTGGTATAGCGATTCATCGCTTGCCAGATGATAATACCAACACCATCATTGAGGGTTCAATATACTTCCACTTCTTCGAATTACCCTCTGATTTGGAGCGGATACATTTTATCCCTGTACCGTTCGATTCGTCCATTCATAACTTTGTCACCTTGCCAGCAGCCTTGGAGGTCGTCATCGCCAACCTTTTTTTAGAAAAGGGTTGATCAAAAAAACATCCTACCTCAGGTAGGACTGTGAACGGTCGTGGTCATAGTGTTATCGCCTGCCGCCGCCTGCAGCAACATCAGCGCATCGAGCGACGTGACCTTGCCGTCGCGGCTCACGTCAGCAGCATCGTTAAACGGGCGGCTGCCGACCGCGATTGCAAGCGCGATTGCGGCGTCTGTAGGGGTGAGGTATCCGTCGCGGTTGAGGTCGCCGCTTACACTGTTATCGACGGAGAACGCACCGGTTGTCGCATAAGCACCTGCAAGGTCGCGGTCGTATGGTCTAATTCTGAAGTACACGGTGGCATTCGTCTGTGGTATGTCCGTACCGCTTGACCACATGAACGTATGGTCCACACCAAGCGGGGTGCTTGCCAGATTAATCATACCATCACCGCCTTCACACATGGTTGCATCGATCCAAGTGATGTTGTCGAGGCGGTACTGCGCCATTATCGTGCAATTGTCACTTTCGGCGTCCTTCAGGTTGTATAATATCGTGACGTTTCCGCTCTGGTCTTCTGCTGGTGTGGTGATCGATACGTTGGGTGCGTAGTTGATCAGGATGTGGGTTGGGTCAATAGTACTGTCGGTGGTGCCGTCGCCGTCATCATCAAATTCCATCGTACAGTTTGTATTCTCAGAACTGAAATTGACGCCGGCAGTTGCGTTTTCTGCCGCACCGAGTGTAATATTTTCGTAGATATATTTGATAGTCACGTTTTCCGTTCGATGACTGATTGTGATGCTACCTGTTGATTCTTGAGCCAATGTCGTTTGAGATGTGCTGATAGATGATGTTGCATCATCTACGGGTTTCTTTTTACACAAATACCAATCATCCGGCTCGCCGTTTTTGAAGAGGTAATATACGATGACCTGATATTCAGAGCCAAGAGGCTCTGTGTAGTATGTATTGGGGATTTCACGTAGGACGTTACCATTTTTGTCCGTTCCAGTCGTATCATCTCCTTTTTCCACATAACACGCACCGTTTGGGACGTTCCCTACGAATGTGTATCTCTCAAGAATATTAGTCCATTCTGTTGTGTACGGGTTGTATGATTTTACTCTGTCAGTGTCAGCAGCGATTTTGATAACCCGATATCCATGATGATCAATATCAGGAGAGTGGATATCCGGATCTTTCGTAGCACTTCTCGTTTGGATAAACTGAGTTTTATGTGTATCAAGATCATCTGAGACCGTTGCTATATAGTCTCTATGTGTGTGCCCCGTGAGAACCAAATCGACAGTATTATTGATACAATAATCTACAAATCCACATCGATTGAATGCAATGGATGCATCGTTTCCACCATGTTCTTCCGGACAACTGTTACTCACCGGAAGTTCGGATGCCCCCTCTACGAACGCATCGTCACTAGCATCTATTGCCGGATGATGCATGAAAATAATCTTGGGCATTCCGGAGGGCATCTCGGACAAGTTGGTTAATTGAGTATCATTTAGACCATCGCCTTCTGGTGAAGAATCGTAATCAAAATCAAGAGGATGGACCGGATTAATATAAACCGATACGTTATAATCCGCTCCGGTATCCAGTCCAATGAGACGATATCCATGTTTATCGAAGTAATAATCCCTGTAGCCATCGTCAAGCGATTCGATATTGCTTGGATTCACCACAATTCCATCATAAGCTGTTAAACCAACATCCTTTAACGGATTCCAGCCACGGCGATCATGATTTCCCGGAGTATTATATACTGGAACGTTGAGACTCTCCAGAAGGCCCATGTATGCGTCAAAAAAATCGTTGTTGCTATATTCTACCAGGTCGCCAGGACTTAAAATGAATTCCGGGTTATGCAATTTTACAGATTGGAGAGTGTCTGTGAACTTTTCGATCGATAGTGGGAACTTTTCCCCACTATTATCAGATGGCCAATATCCAAGATGAACATCAGTTATATGCACGAAAGTAAACGGCTCGATCCGATACACAGTAATCGTTTTCGTCGTTGTAAGCCCCGCGCCGTCCGTTGCAATGACTGTGATCGTGTTATCGCCAACCGTTAGCGTGACGTTTGCGCTCCAGTTAAGCGTGCCATTGACTGGCTCGCCGTTTACCGTGACCGATGCGATTCCGGATGCGTCAGAGGCTGTGCCTGCGATGGTGATTGTGGGCGTCTGGGTGGTGGTGTTTGGGGCGGGCGAGGCGATGGGGAGGGTGGGTGGGGTGGGGTCTGTGGCGCCGTCCGGGCTGAGTTTGATGAGCCAAGCGTCAAAGTCACCAGCACCGTATGACCCTGTCGCTCCTGCAATAACGTATCCGCTGTCTGTGGTCTGCTGGACCATGCCTACAAAATCCTGGCCATCTCCACCAAACGTCTCGTTCCATTGCTCGTTTCCATTTGAATCGGTTTTGACAAGCCATGCAGCGGGAAAATGGTAAGATCCAGCACCGTACAAGCATGTATGGTTCGCGTAGAATGCTGCTGCCGCTGTCGGGCAGAAGAACGCCGCCGCAAGCACCGCCGCAACCGCAGCCACCAGCACCGCTACTGATCGAGTCATGCCGCCGCCTCCTCGCCTACCCTTTCCTTCGCTATTGCTATGCGAAGTGGAACATTGAGATCCGTCTCAAGGAACCTATCAAACAGGCGCATCTCCGCAGCCATGATACCTTTGCGCTCATCAATTCCATCAACATAAACGATCACATCAAGATCCCCGTCTTCGTAATTATAATGTCCGAAATATTCGATTTCCATTATCATTTCCGCTCCAAACTCCCTTGAAACTTCGTCCTTAATTACTTTTATGATTTTACCTTTATCCCTCTAAAATTCCTCCACAAGATTTCTACAGGTGTCAAGGAATGGCAGCGTCTAAAAAAGATCAACCAACCGCCCCCAACTTGAAATAAATCCGTCTGTTATTTTTCCCCTTATTCTCAGCCTTCACAACCTCGATCCTCCCGATCTCGCCGGTGTTCCGCACATGCGTGCCGCCACATGCCTGCGCATCAAATCCCACGATATCGATGATACGTATCTCTTCCATCTCGGGAAGATCCATCTTCAATTTCACAATAGACGGCATCTTAAGCGCCTTTTTTGCGGGAAGAGTCTTTGTCTCCACCGGAATCTCCTGATCGATGATTTCATTCGTCTTCTCTTCAAACGACTTGATCTGCGACCTGTCAAAGTCCTTCAGACTGAAGTCCACCCGGGTCCTTGCCTCTCCGATCTGGTTCCCTGTGATGAGCGCACCGGTCTCCTTGTTGATCACAGCGGAGAGGACGTGACATGCGGTGTGCGACCGCATAAAGAGATGCCTTCGATCCCAGTCGATCCTTCCGGTGACGGAATCGCCCACCATAAGCCCGGGATCTGCGATCTCGTGGCTGATCCGATCATCAGTCTTTTGCACATATACTACCGGGTATTCGCTTCCATTCCGGACCAGGACACCGAGATCGTTCGGCTGTCCGCCAGCATTGGGATAGAATGCGGTCTTATCGAGGATCACGAACCGATCATCGGTGACATTCTGGACAGTCGCTTCAAATTCCAACAGATAACAATCATTCAAGTACAGTGCATCCATTTCGCATCACTCCCTCTATTGTGGAATTCAATTCTTTTTATACCCTCCCTTCACATCCTCCAGTCATAGTTCTATGTTCCCAGCCGCCACCTATATGAGTGAGTGTCTGTCTTCGTTTTCTTGCGCCCATCATTCGCCTGCCCGAACACCATCACCAGCATCCAAAACCACAAAAAGGGATAAATCCTATTCTCCTTCACTCTGGAATTGTTTTGAATCCAAGCACCCTGAAATCGCTATCGAAAGTGAATATTGTATCTATTTCATAATCGTTCATCAAAACAGCACTCGTACAGTCGGTCATCGAAAGTATCTGGTCCGTGTATTTTCTAAACAGAGAAATAGCCCTGTTTTGGGCATCATCAGTGACCCAGATCATGGTTATGTATCGTGAATTTGTGATCAAATCCAGCATCTGCAGGGCGTGATCATGTCTCTTTCTTCGGTATAGTATATGAGTCACTGATTCGTCCAGCACATAATTTGATGTATACAATCTGTTATATTTATACATCCCTCGTGCAATCGCACCGAACACGTCGATTGCAGCACCATGGCATGCATCTTTCTTGTCCAGCCGTGCTACAAATGCCGAGGTGTCGATGAACAGTTTCGATTGGTATCCTCTCCGAAATATGTGATTTCATCCACTGTTGCAGCATTTCCTCCGGATTCGATCACGTTAGAAAAATCAAAAAGCGGATCAGTAGTATCAAATGCTGCATGACGCATCCTCCACTCGTTGATTGCTTCGACTACCGCTGCTTTAATAGACTTTCCCTCATCTTCAACGATGGTTCTGAACTCATTATATAGTTCCTGCGGAAGTTCTATCCGTATATTCTCGATAGCAGTCATGTTGCCATTTTTGCGCTTAATGTGTTATAATGGTTTTTGGCAGTCGATTGCATTCGGTTATGCCCACGCCCCGCCTTCCAACGTAACTCGCGTATCCACATCCACCGTCTCGGGTATTCGCCCCGACATGCACGTAAATCACACCCCTCTTGCGCCGCAGGTCGCACCCATTTCACATCACCCCTCCGGAGCGACTTGCTCTCCGACCATCACATCCATCAATTCAAGAAACTCATCCTTCGTGCCATCAGGTATGGTCGCGCCTGCTGCGATATTGTGCCCGCCGCCCATGCCGCCGACCTTTGCTGCACAGGCTTCGAGCGCATCTGCAAGGTTAAGCCCTCTTCTTACAAGGTCCTGCATGCCGCGTGCAGAGACTTTGACACCTTCGTCGCTGTCTGCGAATGCGAGCATCGGCATATCCCGCTTTCTGTGGTTTGTCAGACTCATGCCTGCAACAATGCCGACGATCGTGTCCTTGATCGAACTACCTGCATCGAAGTACTGTATGTGGTCAAGTTCGGTTATGCCCTGTTCCTTGACGAAGTTAAGCCCTTTCGCAAGGTTCTTTTGATGCTCTTTAAGCTTCTTTTTAGCTCTTGCAAGTTCCTTGTCACGATCGCCGAGGCAGACAGCAAGACCAATATCCGCGGAACCGTATCTGCCTGTGGCGTTTAACAGGGTTGAGTATTCGGACGCATCCCGCATCTCGGTTCCTTCCCGCTCCCTGGTAAGCGTATAACCCTCTGTGACCAGCCGCTGGATGTGGTACGACGACATCCGCTTTGAGATACAGTACTGAACCAGCGATGAGACAACTTTCTGCTGTTCACCTTCGTCAAGGTCGATCCACCGCTTCCACCGCTCGCCTGATGAGTTTATGCCAATCTTTTTCAAAAACGCAATACTCGCACCCTCGTTTCCTGTGAGGCCGGGCAGATACGGATCAGATGAGTATTGGAGCAGTTTGTACATCTGGCGGGTCTGCTTCCCAAAAAGCGAAAGATCCCTCTTGTAACCGATGACACCATGATCCGCACCCTTCCTAAGGATCTTCCTGTTGCATCCGACCAGTTTTCCGAACTTTCTTGCCTGCAAGTCCCCAACAGCGCCAACGACCGCGAGATCCGCGAGATCACGATTCTCGCCAAGTGACTGTGCAAATATGTACGCACAACCCGCGCCGCTAAGCTCAGTTGAGCCATCGATGCCGAAGAGATGTGGATTTAGGTGGTGGAGGTGCTGATGATCGACCTGGCGGTGGTCGATCTGGTGATGGTCAGCAACGACTATCTCGATGTCAAGCGGCATCTCTGATAGCATTCCGCTCCCGAGATCCGTAAAGATTGTAGGGACGTTCGCATCAGCCACATCTCCGAGAACCTTCCGGTCCAGTTGCTTCACGCACTTGACATCATGTTCGATGCCGCACCGGTCCAGTGCGCGGGATGTGATCGCGGCGGCGGTCAATCCGTCGGCATCGATGTGTGATACCACTTGCACCCGATCGTGCTTTTTGATTGCAGCAGCGCACAGATCAGCCCGCGCTTTCATTGAAATGTAGTCGCTCATGTTTACTCGTGTCGCAATCACTTAACCCAGCAGATCCATCGCCTCGCAAGACTTTGTATCCTCTTCTGGTATGTTCGGAAAACCATGAAGAAGCAGAGAGAAAGACAATAACCCTCTGTGATCTCCGTGTCCTCCGTGGTTGATCTTCTTTGTCATGGCTTACTCTAGCATATCCCTAATCACCCGTCCGTACGCAGGTCTTGCGATCAGAACGCCGATTAAAACACCTACTATGGTGGTGATCGCGAATCCTTTCAGCGCGCCGAATCCCACCCAGAGTAGCGGCGACATTGCGACGATCGTTGTCGCTGCGGCAGCGAAGATGATCGCAAACGCCTTGCCTATGCGAGCTAAATACACCTTTATGGATGGTATTTTTCCCTCATAAAGTACTTCATCGGTGATGATTACCAGATGGTCGATTCCAGTTCCGATAACAGCAATAATTCCGGCAATCGCGGGCAGATTGAGTTGCCATCCGATAAGTGTGGCGAACCCGAGGATCATGAAGACCTCACTTACGGAGGTTGCGATCATTGGGATTAAGATATTCTTCTGCCGGTATCTTAAGAATATGACGAGAGCGACGGTTAGCAGCGCAAACAGACCCGCGATCAGCGACTGCTCCTTGAACTGGGCACCGAGTGATGCCGGAACCTGTCCCGAACTGACCACGGTCACCTGCACAGGAAGCGCTCCTGCACTGAGATGCACCTGAAGTTGCCTCGCCTCGATCTCTCCTTCGTCACCAGAGCCGGTGTTCGCAACCAGACCGCGAGACGGCCAATCTCCATCCACACCATATAGATCATACAGTCCGTTGAGATCGCTTGCCAGCCTGGGGTTGAGTGGTGCTGAATAGACTTCATCATCATCGAGCAACATGATCAGTTCATGCGCATCAGGGTCATCAGCAGCACCGTATTTGACCGCTGCGACTCCAAATTCTCTCGCTCCTTTGCTATTCAACGTGAAACCGACGCCCCATGAGCCGTCCTGCATCTTCGGTATGTCCACTGCGGTGATGCAGTCACCCCATAGCACGTGCTCTGATGTGTTGTTTGTTGTCCGGACACGAATCTCGAACTTTCCAGGCGTTGTAACGAGATCCCGCGCTGTACTGAGATCGATTCCGGCAAGGTCAACCATAAGAACATTGGATCCGACAGGGGTGATCGGAATCTCCTTAAGACCCCAGATGTTTAATTTTTCGTTTAATACATTCTTTGTCATCTCCTGGGTATCTGTTGTCACCTCCTCCTTAAATTCGAGATTGCCCTGTATGTCCTTCTTGATCGATCCGCTGACACCGGCGAGCAGATCTGATAATTCATTATCGTTCACCATTGACCTGATCTCGTACATATCGCCGCCGAGATACATCACTTCGCAAGTCAGATGTTTTGAAAGGTAAGTCCGGATAACGTACGGCTTGTTTATGGCAAGTGCGACCTCATTATCTCTTATGCGCCCATCCCCATAACCAACCGCACTTATCGCATCCTTTACAGGTGGTTCTGCCGTTCTGAATGTGATCTCGGTATCTGAGTGGTCAACGATCTCGACCGCTCCAAACGCATCAGAAAACTCGCTTTCGATGATATGCACCGGATCAGCATCGATGCCTGCGATCACTCCATCTAGCTGGAGTTTCAGATAGGTCCCACCATCGAGATCGAGTCCGTATTGCAGATGGGATGTGAACCCCTCCTCCGGATTATAACCCGGATGAATAGCTAAAAGCGCGATTAGCATGGCAAGAATGAATACGATTACCCTGAAATCCTTATGCAAGTTCATGCTCTTCGCCTCCTTGCTCTCTGTAGATGCCATTTCAGTATTCCCGTATTAAGCATCCAGGTATTCATAAGATCTGCGAATAGACCGGCCAGGAGCACGATCGAGATGTCGCTTATGATGCTGATCTGTGGCAACCCTGGTATGATGAGGTACGAGTACGTGGCGACAAGATACATGACTGTGATTGCGGCAAGTGTTGTTCCGGTCATCGTAAGTCCTGTAGTCATCGCATTCGTAACCTTGTCATCGAGATTGCCCCGCCGTTTGAGAAGCCGTGTCGTTAAAAGGATGTCGCTGTCCACAGAATAGCCGATCAGCATCAGGAGGGCTGCGACTGTTCCGAGCGAGAGTTCGATGCCTGCAACCGCTATGAATGCGGCTGCGATCATGATATCCGAGAATGCAGAGAGCACGACTGCAACAGAAGGTACGAATGTCCGGAATATCAAAAGGACTATCACTGCCATCAGGCAGAACGATACCACGAGTGCCTTGAGTGCCTGTGTCTGCAAGGACGCCCCATATAGTGCGCCGGCCTGCTTAATCTCAGGAGCTGCATACTCATAACCGGTATTAACCATCTCCGTCAGCGAATTCTGGGTATCCTCACTCATCGGACCAAACTTGAGCCACCTGCGTCCGCCTGAATCTCGCACATCGAGCACCGGATAATCCGCGAACGTCTGCCGCAGCAGATCATGCGAATCATCGGTGGCAAGGGTAATGATCGTACCACCCTCGAACTCAAATCCGAGACGTACCGGTGAACCTGTAGTCACATACATCCC
>DAOUXE010000005.1 GCA_030666765.1 Methanosarcinales archaeon | reverse complement strand
TCATGCGAGTCTGTTGGCGCGGATGAGATATAGGTGTTGGCGAAAACATCTTTCGTCGCCCCCAAAATCAGTAGTATCCTTGAATTTCAGGACGTGTCCTTAAAAATCAAAAATTTCCATCGCATCCATCGATGGCCTGTAGCGAGGGGTTTTATTAACTTCCGCGCGAAATGCTTGTCAATATCAAGTCAGCCGTTTTCATATTCATTGCAAGGGGGATATTCTTGAAGTTGCACACCCGCATCAATGCATAAGCATCTTGACAATGTGGAAAGTACCGTATGGGATTTAGCAAGAATATCGCAACGTCGATGTCGCCTTCCAATACCATATTTGCTATGTTTATGTCCCCACCCTCTTGCCCGGAACTGACTGCCTTTGATACTGTAATTTCTGTCTTTTCATGAAGGTACTCAGCCGTTCCCTCTGTTGACACGACATAATTATCCAAAAGAAACGTTTTGTGATCGTTGACAAGTTTCTGAAGATTGTCTTTCATTCCTTCCTGCACCACTAGCGCGATGTGAATTTCCACTTTACTCACCACTATACATATTGTCGGATTTGATATTTAAATCTTGTTCACAAAACATCGGTTAATACCACCAACCGGTCATGAGGTGGTATCGTCCGATATCTGTAAGGAATAGTGTATTCGGCACCATTATGGGGTACATACAGACGGCTAAAATCCCCTCTGCTCGAAGTTTATTCATGAGATTTTTATCAGCGCGTATATGTTTGGGTTGTGCCCCAATCAGGCATCCTCGAACCACGCGATCATTGTCCTGACACCCTCCTCGAACCCGACCTTCGGTTCAAAGCCCAGATCCTTGATCCGCGTGATATCTGCGTACAGCATGTTCACATCGCCAGCCCATGTCTTGCCGCCGTACTGTATCTGGGCTTCCGGTGATATGATCGAGACCATCAACTCGGCGAGATGCTTGATCGATGTCGGGCTTCCGCCGGCGGCATTGTAAACGCCCTCGCCGCGCTCTGCAACCATCATAAAGGCATCTGCCATGTCAGAGACGTAGCAGTAATCCCTGATCTGCTCGCCTGTGCCGAGAACCTCGAGTAGCTTTGGATTTGCTCGCAGCTTCTGTATAAAATCGTACATAACATATCTGGGCTGCCTCGTCCCGTATGTGTTAAATATCCGTATCGCGGCAAACGTAAGTCCGTAAGTCTCCTTAAACGCAAACCCATACCGTTCGCCTGCAAGCTTCGATGCACCGTAAGGCGATATCGGATGGAGCGGGTGACCCTCGTCGATTGGGATGTAAACCGGTTCGCCATAGACCGCGGCGGTTGATGCATACACCACCTTTGAAACATCCGAATCGAGAGACGCTGTCAGGACGTTAAACGTGCCAAGAGCGTTCGCGTCAAAGTCGTATCTCGGTTTCTCTACGGAATTCGGCACGGATGCGTTCGCGCCGATGTGAAAGATCAGGTCGATCCCTAAATCACCGATCGTTTTTTTGAGCAGATCAAAATCACTGAGATCGCCGTTTACGAACGTCGCATTCTCTGGCAGGTTCTTCTTCTTTCCTGTACTGAGATTGTCAAATACGGTTACCGTGCATCCGCTTGCGAGCTTCTCTGCGAGATGGCTGCCGATGAAACCCGCGCCGCCGGTCACCAGAACGTTTCTCCCTTCGATCATAATCCGACTTATGTTTGTGCCACTGTTTTAACTTTTCCGGGCAGAGCAAGTTTCCGCTCTATCCACAAATCACCTGGATTTCGACCTCGCCTGTTGTGGTAATCGATCAGCCTTAGAATCCCGCGCAGTGTGTAGACCTCCCTTGCTGTCAGTTCTGCCCGCCCCAGTATCCGCCTCGCCATCGGCACGGTCTTTTGCCTCTTGTTTTCGGGATAGGCGTGAATAGATCGGACACCTGACTGCACAATCGAGGTTGCGGATGCCCCATCCGGACTGGATATCGGGCAGCCTGCTACGACTACTTGATCGACGGGGGTTCATCGTGAAGCGGCTGGACCTCTGCAAGCTGCACCGGAAGCGATGGCACCACACCATACCAGACGATAACTGCCGACTCTACCCCGTTCAATCAGGATTCCGGGACGCAGAACAAGATCAAATTCAGGATCGATGATATGGTTGGGAATACTGGCGAGAGTGGGGAGTACCCGGTTCGGGTGGATGGGGTCATAATTAGAACTGCTGCGCTCTATCCAACGCTCTGGCTCTGACCGGCATGTTTCCAGGCATTCAAAACCCGAATGTCATCCGCGGGTGCCTGACTGGTAATCTTCTAAAACTCAAGATATGGTGACTGCGAGAGCACAGAGATGCCATCATCTGATAGTTGCAGCACGCGCACTTGATTGATGGTGGCTGAGCCGCGATGTTTCTCCACATGAATTGAGCGCTGGAGGTTGTTTCCGACACGCACCATACCAAGATCGGTGATCGAATCGGAACTGTATGCGATGATCTCATCCACACCGTAGATCGTGCCGCTTGTGATGATGCAGGTAGCAGGAGCTCTTCGCAGGACATTGAATACGTCATCAACCATACTCTTTAACCTGTATTTCGATTCTATAGCCAGGCATATGGCTTCCAGCGAATCAATGAATATCAAATCCGGATTTACAATCTTTATCTTGCTTTCAAGCAACTTCTTAAAACTCTTGATCAATTCATCAGGCGAGACCTCCACGGTCTTCTGTAGCCGCAGACTCGGATCCGCGATATCGACGAAGACGACCTTACCCTCGTCCTCGAGTTTCCAGAAATCCCAGCCAAACGATGTATACCATTCTCTCTTTATATATTCAGCCTCTTCTGATGTGAGGACTATCATCCCGGTCTTGCCTTCCATTATGCCGTTGTATATGAACTCCCCACCAAAAGCCGTCTTGCCTGGGCCAGACCCGCCGATGACCACGTTCACAGACTTCTTGAAAAAACCGCCTCCGAGCAGTTCATCGTATCCTGGTATGCCGGTCTCCATTCGTTCCATCAATCGCTCATCATCCATTACAATCACCACATCTTGGTTTATGCTGCTTGTTGAAATATCTTTTCATTGACTTCCCTTCAACCGGTAGATTTGAACCGATCCAATGTAGACGCACTCGAAATAATCCTCGTCCTTAAACTTGCCCAGACCTCCGCTCTCGTCATACCGTTCGTGCTCGGAATCCCCGATGTAGATGTAACTGACATTATATCTGTCCAGCAGATCGATCGCAAGAGGTACGTCGTATGTTCTGTAGATCGTATCAGCGTCTTTTATCCTCGGTCCTATTTCATCCCAACCGCGCCCCCACATAACTTCATGCCATCTCCATCCGATAAGAGTCGGCAAGCCAGTGAATGCAGAGACCCTTGAATCGGTGGAGTAACTATCTCTCCCCGGTGCCTCAAGAATGACTGGCGTTCCCGAAATCTCCCTGCGAATCCACGATATCGCCCGATACTCGCCCTTGTCAGACATGTTCAGATACACTACCCCGTCAAGCGATCGCGGATTGTGGTCGAGTGATATCTTCTCGGCGGTGGTGGTGAATGAACAGATACCACAGGAGGCGAAGAGTATGCAGAAGAAGATGACCCAGATCGTTTTATTACCGCTATTTCTGCTGATTCCACGTTTTGACAATGATATGCTCCGGTATAGGCAGTATCCTGATGCGATACCCCATAGAATCCAGATCTGAAGGTACAACTTAAATACTGTGTTCATGCGCTCGTTGGGGGCACTAAAATGATCATCGAGATGGACTACCTCGCAGAAGATTGCAAGCAGCGAGCCTACCAGTACGAGAACCATAATGAAGCGATCGCTTTTCATATCCTCGTGAACCTCGTGAACCTCGTGAAATAGCATATATATACAGAGCAGGGTAAGTGGGATGGTGAGGATCAGCGTCTGGAAGAAGATCATGGAGAGCGCGGCTACCGGGATTAAGGCAACCACATACCTCCTGTCGAGATCCAGGCACAAGAACAGGAATGAGAATATCAGAAATAGGAAGAGCGCGAATATCTCTATGAACTCGATCAGCAGTGTATGTTGGTACACGACCCCGATTCCGGCTCCGGATGCACCTGCGCCCTGAAAGTCCAGATAAAACGGCATGAAAAGGAGAACGCTCAGGATGGCAACGGTTGCAATAGGAACTGGCGCACTCCTAAGAGATGCGGCATGGTACTGCTGAACCAGGACGATTGATGTGAAGACGATCAGATATGTCGGGTAGTCCCACACATTCATTGGAAAGAGCACGCCTATTGCAAGCGCGGACAGGATCATTCCCGCGAGGATACGGATCCAGCCAGTCCCATATATTCTCATCCCGCTTTCGCCAGACCTGTGAATGTTTAACATCAGCACGAGCACAAGCAACTGAAACGGGATCGAGATAACATGCGGATGCAGATCACCGAAAATGAAACTGAAGTACGGAAACTCGTTGATCGTGTCCGGTATAATCCTTGTTGAGGCCCAGAGACCGAAGATATGATCGTGGCTGGCTGTCCGGAGATCAAGGAGGTGCGCCGCCATATCAAATACGATATGTGCGTTTGCGATAAAGACAACAAAGATCATCGTAGCTATGCCGTACCTGATCTTCCTTGTCAGGTCATACCCGATGCCAAAGGAAGCATTCGCCGCAAGCGCTGCAAACGTGACCAATCCGAGATTGTACGTGACCGCGGTTGCGATTCCGGAGATCTTGCTCGGTACAGCCACAGTTAGGTATCCGAAATAATAGTAGAAATCCAGCAGCCCTCCTGCGAACCACGGATCATAAGGCGGGAAGTGACTGCTCCGCATGACCGCATTTAAGAATGCGAAGTCCATGAACTTCTCACCAAAGTTAATAATTTCGGGATTGCACACACGTATCGCCAGAAAAATGATGAAAGCTACGAAGAAGACGACTTCATTCCTGATAATCACGTCTCTTCTGACATGCATCTCGCTTTTGCAGTAGATTGTGCATAGCAGTGATAAAGAGCAGAGAATAGCAAGAGCAAGCAGGACTGTTTCCCTACTGAAGGACATTAGATACGAGAGGATCCATACGAGGTACGAGAGTATCAGAATTCCTGCGATCTTTGATATGCAGTATCCGCGGTCAGAGAGATTTTTGCAGACGATAGAGACGATCGGGAATGCCGCCATGCCGATTACGATGATCAGCACATACCAGACGATTATCTCGGTCAACATGTGGTCTTATATGGCATGGCGGTGAATATCAACACATGCCTATCGTGGAGTCGAGCGCCGAACTTGCAGTGCGGTTCGTTATTGAATTGTTCTGGATCTATGCGTGCATCTATGCGGTTCGATCAACAAAACTGATATACTGGAAGCAGTGCTGGTACATTGTTCTATTTGGCTGCCTGATACATGCCGCATATATTGTGGTCGTGCTTGCCGAGATTCCATACGCCGATATACTTTCCGGAATACTTCGGAACATCGGGATGGGGGTCGTTGCCGTTGGAATCCTGATGCTTGCAAAGAGGACGAAGGAGATTATGGGGTAGGATAACTAAGATGCCAACCAGAGCAGATATCTTAATCGAAGCGCTGCCATACATCCAGGAGTTTGCAGACTCGATCATAGTGATCAAGATCGGGGGTAATGCGATCGTTGAGCCGTCGATCCTTGATGATATCGTCCGCGACGTGATCCTTTTACAGTACATCGGAATCCATCCGGTCATCGTGCACGGTGGCGGTCCTGAGATATCAGAGAAGATGGAGCGCCTCGGCAAAAGACCCGAATTCGCAGGTGGCTTACGCATAACAGATGACGAGACCCTTGAAATCACGCGCATGGTACTTGTCGGGAACGTGAACACGAGAATCGTCTCGCTCATCGGCAGGTACGGAGGTAAGGGCATCGGGCTTTCAGGGAAGGATGGGAGACTGATCCTTGCCAAAAAGAGGGCACCGATGATCGTTCCGGGAACCGGTGATGAGATCGATCTCGGCTGGGTCGGTGAGACTGAGATCATCAATCCTGAGATCCTGATGATCACATCAGGGCGCGGATATATCCCTGTGATCGCGCCGATTGCTGTAGATCTCGCAGGAAACAGTCTTAACCTGAATGCAGACACGGTATCAGGGGATATCGCTGCTGCCCTATCTGCAAAGAAACTGATTCTACTAACAGACGTGGTAGGGGTTCTTTCGGATCAGTCTGATATGGATACGCTTATACCACACATCCCGGTGTCAGAGGTGGACGACCTGATCAAGAACGGCACAATCCGCGGCGGGATGGTCCCAAAGATCCGCGGTGGAGTCTGCGCGATCCGCGGTGGGGTCTCGAAGGTGCACATCATCGATGGCAGCAAGCCACATTCGCTCTTGCTTGAATTGCTAACCGACGGGGGGATTGGCACGATGATGGATTAAGGATGTCTCTTTTTACACCCCAAGTTCCCGTGCGAGTTCCTCAAAATCCATAATTTTGGAATTATCGAATTTATTTTCTTCAATATGTTCCATGAGGTATTTATCAGAGAGTACTTCCCTCGTTCGCGCAATTGACTTGCATTCGTCCATATACATGGTTATCCGCCTGATTTCAGCTGTTCCGTATATATACATATCTCTTGCATCACTGGACATCTCCACCAGATGGATTAATGTGCATTGGGATGTTAGACTAATCATCACCCACACTATGGGCGTGTGGCCTAGCCAGGATAGGGCGGCAGTCTCCTAAGCTGCATATCAGGGGTTCGAATCCCCTCACGTCCGTTTTACGCATAGAAGGGAGTCTTTTCATGACCGGAATCATCGTATGCACAACCAGCATATATTCAAAGTGCAAGAAACTGAAGAGCCATCTGAAATCGGTAGCGATCGAATACACAGAAGCAGATATGACTACGCCAGCAGCAGCCACAGAACTGCGCGCAAATAGTGGATTCGTAAAATGAAGAAATAGCATACACTGCAGGCGCGTAATACATGACTATCGACTATTCCTAACTCCTTAAACTGTGCACGAAATATCGGATAATGTCTGTGCAATTTGTGTAATTTGTACCATTCTTATATTATTGGCAGGGATTTCTGTAAATCTCAATCCCCGATCCGGACGCCACAGTGAAGTAACCACCCCTGCTGACACAAAGTATTAATACAGCACCGACAACAAAGTAATAATGTGAACTATTTGAATATTGCACTAATCATTTTACTCGCATGCTGGATCATCTTCGCATTTCTAAGTAAACGGGGAATTCTTGAGCGATACAACATCTCGGCATTCGGGCCCATACTGATGGTCCGCACCATGCGCGGGCAGAAGCTGCTCACGATGCTGGCATACCCGCGTAGGTTCTGGAGATTCTTCGGAAATGTGGGGATCCCAATGATGGTTGTGGGAATGCTTACCATGTTCACGATAGTGATCCTGACCGACTACGTGATGCTTCAGGCATTGTCTGAGAATGCGATGCCTATGCCGGACAAATATAATGCCCCGCAGAACATCTTTCTGATCCCAGGTTTAAACGATTACATCCCGCTTGTCTGGGGCGCGATCGGGCTTATGGTCACGCTGGTTGTGCACGAACTTGCACACGCCGTTCTCTGCAGGACAGAGGGCGTCAGCGTCAAATCGATGGGTGCGCTGCTGCTTGGAATTGTCCCGATTGGGGGATTTGCAGAGCCGGATGAAGAGGAGTTGTTCGGGAAGAAGAAGGAGCCAGACCCTGCAGATGCCCGGGGTGCAGGCACAGACTCCAACATTGGGGTTGGCTATGATTACGCGGTCAGGCAAACCCTTGAGACCGAGGGTGGGATTTGGCACGGAAACAGGAGCAAGAGTGAGGTAGAGCAGGAAAGGGATAGTGGGGCAGAGAATGGTGTATCCAGAAGATCGCGGATGCGGATACTTGCAGCAGGCGTCATGGCAAACTTTGTCGTCGCATTGATCGCATTCTCACTATTCTTCGGTCCGGTCCTCGGAGGGATAGCCCCAGTCAGCGATGTTGTGGTCGTATCGGTCGATGAAAACTCAGTTGCAGCGCAAGCTGGAATAAAAGAGGATATGGTAATCACACAGGCGGATAATACTACAATAAATACTGCACATGACTTCTATGCCACCATAGCTACCAGGGAATCCCTGCCGATGACGATACATACGAAGGAGCGGGACAAGCGCGAGGCATTCATGCTTGCAGGAGAGGGTGCCACGCTGCAAACTTGGGTTACGATCGAGGAGGTTATGCCGGATTCTGCTGCAACGCGGGCGAACCTCATGAAAGGTATGACCATCGCGCGGATCGACGATACCAGAATCGATAACACCACTGATTTCATTTCGTTTCTGAATACAACCGTGCCGGGTCAGACGGTCGAGGTGTTCTTTGCAGAGAATAACTCAACCATGATTGAACTTGGATCTTTGCCGGACCGCAGTTGCGGATATTTGGGAGTGGCTTCCACCACAAGGATCAAATTCGCTGGCATGACCATCGGAGAATATCCTGCATCTGCGAGACTGCATATCTTTAAGAACATCCCGAGTTTCATGAACCGGATCGAGGGCTGGCTCTTCATCTTAGCGATGCCGCTGATAGAATTGGAGGGTGGCAGATTTGGTGGATTTGACAACTCCATGCAGTTCTATGAGCCTATCGGATGGGCGGCAGGTTATGGTGTCCTCGTCTTCTGGATCGCAAGTGCACTGCTCTGGATCGGATGGATCAACTTCTATGCAGGACTGTTCAACTGCCTGCCAGCAATCCCGATGGATGGGGGGCACATATTCAAGGACATCATCCACTCGCTATTTGGGCGGGTGATGAGCGACCACAACGCAGAGCAGTTGTCAAAAAGCATCGCAGTAACATTTGCAGTACTGATCCTTGTTTCATTTATGTTTATGATCTTTGGGCCGTGTATCGTGCATGGGTTTTAGCTGGATGTCTGACTGCATTCACTCCCCAAATCCGATGCTATGCTTGTTAGAGGGGTGGGGTTTGCGATGGAAGAGGATATAGCAGAGGTTAAGAATATATACAAATTTAATAATAATTTTGAATATCTATTAAATTTTATCGAATATGACGATAATGCACTTGTACGCGATATTGTATCGAAGAGCGATGGCTGGGCAAAGAAATGCTTTGAAAGCATAATTAACAGAAAATTATTGAAGGAAATTTTTAACGTAGAAATCAGCGACATGAATTTTGATGATAAAATATTGCTTATGTATGCGCTGAATCCATCTGATGGTCAGATGGAGGAAATATGTAGCAGAGTTGCAGAGATTCTTAAAGTACCGAAAGAATTGGTGATGCTGGATAGAAAAAGCACTTCGAATCCGATTCAAAGATTACCGGGTTAGGATAACTGTTGAGGATATTATGGTAAAAACGCGGCTGGATCAACGAAAATCGTTCACAGATGTTTCAGAAATTTTTAGCAACCTTTCTGTTGATCCGGAGAAGGAACTGTTATATATTTATGCACCACTTGGTAGTATGGCCATTCACAAAGAACGACAGGACTTTATACGAGATAACAGAGAGAATATAATGGAAACCATCAAGGAGGAATTGACATGAGGGTGGATGAATTGATACTTTTGACGCTGCTGTATAGCGAGAAGAAGATGATTGCGGGCAGAACACTGTTACAGAAGACTGAATATTTCCTAAACGAAAAGATTGGATTGGGGATTGAGTTTACCCCATATCACTATGGACCGTACTGCACTGAGATCGCTTACGTGCTGGAAAGTCTGAAAGCCAGTGGTATTGTAAAGGAAGAGATTGTGGCGTATCCGTCCTTTGATTTCCATATCACATTCGAGCCGAGAAAATATATCTATTATTTAACAGATATAGGAAGAGATATTGCAGAATTTATCGAAGATAAGTATAGGGACGAGGCAAAGCGAATAAAGCAATCGCTATACGAGATGCAGGAGTTAGGCATGGTGCAGGATTATAAGAACCTCTCGATAGCGGCAAAGATGGATCATATTCTGAAACTCGAAGGAAAGCCGATGACATCCGATGAGATACCAGAGGATGCGAAAGCGTTGGGATGGAAGATCAGTGAGGACGAAGCCAAAACTGCGATAACCTTTCTTGAGGAGTTAAATCTGACAACTCTTCAGGGTCTTGAAGCTGCTGATGTAAGTTGATTTCGTGATATTCGCTTGTCAGTTTTACAAGAGAAAAGCAGATCCTCCGCGGTTACGCGCTCAGCTATGTAACCGATATACCACTGGTGAACTTATATCCATCTTAAGCCGAAACCACCAAACAAAACACCATCATCAAAGCACCCACAACACACAAACCATGACCCAAAAAACCACCACCAAATTCGGAATCTACGGCGGGCAGTTCATCCCTGAAACCCTGATGCCAGCCATAGAAGAACTGACCGCGGGATACGAGAATTACAAGACTGACCCTGAATGCACAGCCGAGCTTGCCCGCTACCTCGCAGACTTTGCGGGCAGACCCACGCCCCTCTACCACGCGAAACGCCTGAGCAATGCGTACGGTGTCAAGATCTACATCAAGCGAGAGGATCTCGTGCACGGCGGCGCGCATAAACTGAACAACACGATAGGGCAAGGGCTCCTTGCAAAGAACATGGGAAAGACGCGGATCATCGCAGAAACGGGAGCTGGGCAGCACGGAACAGCGGTTGCGATGGTAGGTGCAAATCTCGGGATCGAGACCGTAATCTACATGGGCGCAGTCGATATGGAACGCCAGCGGATGAATGTCTACCGGATGCAGCTTCTCGGGGCGAAAGTGGTTCCTGTAGAGTCGGGATCAAAGACGCTTAAGGATGCGACCAACGAGGCGCTCCGGGACTGGGTCGCAACTGTCGAGAACACCTATTATATCATCGGCTCTGTAGTCGGCCCCTACCCGTATCCTGTGATCGTCAGGGACTTCCAGACGGTCGTCGGGAATGAAGCGAAGGAGCAGATCATGCGTGCGGAAGGGAGACTTCCTGACTCGATCGTTGCATGCGTAGGCGGGGGCAGCAACGCGATCGGTGCATTCTATCCATTTCTTAACGACGCGGATGTTAGTCTATTCGCGGTTGAGGCTGGAGGCAGCAATCTTTTGGTCACCGAGAAGACCGCGTACCACTCTGCATCGCTCTGTACTGGCGAACTAGGGTCGCTTCACGGTGCGATGTCAAAGATCCTGCAGAATAAATACGGGCAGATCCTTGAATCCTCCTCGATTGCCGCAGGTCTCGATTATGCCGGCGTCGGTCCGGAACTTGCGTACCTTGCGGATATCGGCAGGATCAATCCAAGGAATGTCAGCGATGACGAGACGCTTGATGCGTTCTTCGAACTCTCGAAGCTTGAGGGGATCATCCCCGCACTCGAATCGGCACACGCGGTTGCCTATGTGAAGAAGGCGGCAGAGAGTGGAGAACTTGGCGATCTTGTCGTGATCAACCTATCTGGCAGGGGGGATAAGGACGTGTACTCTGTTGCGAAGCGGGAGGGGCTCTGAGAACATGCTCAATAGTATTGTCCCCAAAGTTTACCGCAATCGCCGATGTCAGAGCCGTTACCACAGAGCGCGTGGGGGATGCAGAGGATCGGATCGGTCTTAAAACCCTGCCCCTTTACTCCCTCTGCGGTTGTAAACACTCGGAGTTTTAGACTGTGTCCTCTGCGGCAAGTCGCCACAACTTATGGAACATGTACAATTTTGAGTGGGGACGTCTCCCTACCTTGATCCCCGCTCCTTCCCATCACATGGATGCTCCCCTGTCGTGCAAAACTCTTCGAAATGTTCAAGCCACTGAGGGTATTCCGGAGCGGTCTTCACAAAATTTACCAGATTTTTGATCTGTTTCGTCGTTATTGAGTGTAGTTCATGCTCCATTGTACATGCATCCTTCTCCGCAATCTGTTCGGGAATGCTTATAATCTTTAGGAATGCTTTGATAGTATCATGTCGATCCTTTACGATTGATGCGATCTCTCGACCCCGTTCGGTCAGTGTCACGCCATCATATTTCCGATAGACAACGAACTTTTTCCCATCGAGTTTTTTTACCATCTCGATAACGCTTGGTGGTTTAACATCCAGCGTAACTGCGATGTCCTTTATTCTGGAATGCCCCTTCTCTTCTGTGATATTGAGGATCGCTTCAAGGTAATCCTCAGCTTTTCGGGATAGCATGATTAGTATTAGGGTGCCCTATTACCTTTAACATTTTCGTTAACCAAAAAAATCATGAGATGGATCGGAGTCCCTTCGATGTCAGGACATACATTACCATCCCATGACTGATATCAGCGCCTCGGCACTGACACTGCTCGCATAGATTCGAGGTTGAGCAGGAGCATTGCATAGCTACCTGCTCCAGATACTGCTCGTCCACCAGAAATTTGATCATCGCCAGGAGAGTGGACCGGTTCATGGAAAGCTCCCTGGCGATTGAACGAATGGTGGTTCCGTTCTTGATCCTCGACAGAACCTCGTCCATTTTGCTCATGTTGAATTTCCACCCTCCTCTTCTCCTGACGCTCTCTTGCGGATATAGTAGATCACCACAAGCGAGAACGGCAGCAAGAACACGGCTGGTGCATAAGGAGGTGCGTACGCTGCAATAAAGTCCGGAAGTGTGTTGAACCATGGTCCGGTCTCCTCATTCCAGCTTGGTATCGATTCCGTGATCATCGCAAAGATGTCGCACCCTGCTACGACCCAGATCAAGATGCTGCCCATGGCAACCTTTGCAAACTGGTGGATATCATCAAAGTTTCTGATACCTGAAAGGTAGAAGAGTCC
>DAOUXE010000218.1 GCA_030666765.1 Methanosarcinales archaeon | reverse complement strand
GGCATTATTACACAATTTCCATCCGTATTCACCTCGTGCAAAGGTCAAACAGATATATGAATCACCAGCTCATAAATTCAACAACTTCATTTATCATGACAACCGGTTGCATAATCTCTTGATTTCTGCATCGGTGGGGCTATCGCCAGTGACCACATAAAACAGCAGAACCAGGTTTTTTTGAGGTGCGTAGGTTTTGCCACGCGCTACCTGATATGTGCATGACATATCGCAGCTGCGAGTGCATCAGCGGCATCGGCAGGCATCTTTTCATCGATTCCAAGCAGCACCCCAACCATCTTCTGCATCTGCTTCTTGTCAGCCCTCCCCGATCCTGTCACCGACTGCTTGATCTGGTTCGGCGTGTATTCAAAGACATTGATTTCGTATTCGGCTGCCGCAAGCAGGATGACCCCGCGTGCGTGACTCACCTCGATTGCGGATGATATATTTCTGGAGAAGAAGAGCCGCTCGATCGCAAGTTCGTCCGGATTATGGGTGTCCAGAATCGCTTGTATCCCCTGAAATATCGTCCGGACGCGGATCTGGAGCCGCGGATCCGGTGGTGTTGTGATCACGCCGTACCTGACGCAGTGAATGCCATCGGCATCGTCGATTATGCCAAAGCCAGTCTTCGCAAGTCCGGGATCGACTCCGAGGATCATGGTATCACAGCATTATGACAGCAGCACCACGTCCCCGAACTCTTCTTCCCTTGAATCCGCGGTGAATGCCATGAATGCGAGCACACACCAGAGCACAGCGCAGGCAAAGAGAATAACGTACCCAATCATCAGCATCAGGAACTTTCCTAGCAGGAATAGCCACTGGCTCCGGAGTTCCTCCGCACGAAGTACACCCTCCTCTGATAGTTCAAACTCACCTGCTGCCAGATACTCCTCTGCGGAGGTCTCAGTCTCGTTTACCGCAAACTTGTACCGGTATGAGGTAGAATCGTAAACGAACGGATTGACCAGCACAACATAATCACCCCACCGGTACAGGTCATCGGATGCACGCCTGATCGCATCATCGGCAGCCACATAATGGTCGTTTGCGCTCTCGATTCGTTGGTTGTACGATGAGATCGACTCTTCTGCCATATTGCTTGCCTTTCCGCTTCTTCCGGGATCGTTCAACAGTTCGTATGCGGTTGCGCTGTGCCTGTACGCGATGATCCTTGTGCGATCGTCATCAGCATCCGAAGCCATCTTCTCGAAGTATGCAGACTCCCTTTGCAATATGTTTTTCATGAATTTGTTCGAGGCGGTATAGATGTCGGTTTGTGCTTGTGTCTTCGCACTCCGGTACATCGTCGCAACAGCAATCCTTGCGACGAGGAGGTCATTCAGTGCATCCTCCTGATCGCCTCCATCCACAGCCTCGACAGCGCGATCCATCGCATCGAGAAACGTGACAGAACACTGTGCGATGGTCGTAACCGATGCCCATGACTCTGCGCTGCCTGCGCCGCTCGACGAGAGCATATTAAACGTATCGCCTGCGATCTTCGAGATATCAGGATTTCCGGATGCTTTCATGGTGGCAAGTGCGCTTTTCGTCCCCTCGATATCGATCGGCATCGCGGTCGCCTTCAAGGTGATCGTCTCGTTCCCTGCGCTGTGGGATAGGAAGTACTGCCACGTGTATGTCCTTCCAACGATCGTCTCTCCCCGGAACCGAAGCGTGAATGTGAGCGGAACCGTTTTTCCTTTCTGTATGATCGATGCTGGCAGGTTGACAGCCATCCAGTCCTCCTTCCCATCCGCTACCGTATTCCGTTCACGCTGGATCTTGACAGCGGTGATATCCTTATATCCAAGCGTCTCACTGAGCGATATCTCCAGAGGGACCGACTTCAGCAGATCGACCCTTCCGAAGTTGGGATCATAAGAGGCTATCTCGAACTTGACCGCGTGCTCGACCATCACTGTCACCGTGATATCTTGCAATCCCGCTTTCCCTGCATCGATACGCAGTTTACCCTCGTGCGGACCCTCCGGCGCTGTTACAGGTATGGTGATCGTTAAGTTGGCAGCACCAGCGCTTCTATTCAAAATCTGGGTGGGATAATTCACTTTAAACGTCATTCCTGCCTCTGGAGTGCCATAAGCAGCAACGCTTTTCACAGTCATCGTCATGTCGCCATCGTTTATGATATCAAACTTCTTCACGACCTTAAAACCAGTCGCTTCCATCTCTTTTCGTGGTTTGTTAAAGATGACCGGGTCTGTTATGTTTATGTTCTGAATCGGTGCGAGGTGTGCAGGAACCTGGCGGGCGACATCGATGGTGATGGTCGCGGTTCTAAGAGTGTCAAGATAGTCAAAGGAGGCGGTTGCATCATATACTCCCTTGCTAACAATTTTTGTGATCTCTACCTTGATCTGGACAGTCTTCGACTCGTTCTCGGGGATGGTTATGGGATACTTATCCAGTATGCTCAGAGTGATGCCGTCTCTTGGTGACGGGAGCATAGGTGCCTGTACCTTTATAGACCCAGCGTCCCCGGCATTTGTAAGGGTGAGCGTCACGGTCGCGCTTCCCTCCAGATCTTTAATCTTACAGGAACCGTCTGTTACAGACAGATCTGCCTGTGCAGTCCCCATGAGCATGAAAAATACCAGTAGTAAAAGTACAACCTTCCTCATTGTATCACCTCGTCCCCGAGCAGCGTATCATCGACAGCATGAGTCCACCTGAACAGCAGGCTGAGCACACAGACCAGCACCACGATAACGAATACCACAAAGATAGAAGCGTATTTTAGAAAGAGATCGACGAGTTCTGTGTGTATATGATCGATCTCGAGGAGCTGCTCATCGATCTGCACAGCTCGCCTATCGCCGTGCTTCAGATACAACTTGTGAACTGTTGTCAGTTCCCTCTTTGCGGTCCGCGCTGAGAGGATTCCGGTTGCAACAGCTACCGGGTTACCGGTGTGATTGAATCCGTACGACGCCTGATCAAATTTCGCCTCGCCAATCTGCAACGACGTATTCACGATCTCCATATCAAACTGGTACTCGGATTTCAGTTTCTTGACCTTCAGGTCGATATAGGTCGTCTTTGTGATATCCTCTGCCTCTTTGTATGCGGTGAGTGCGTGTTCATAGTAATCGATCTCCATGCGCGTATCGATCTCGGTCTCAGCCAGCGCCTCAAAGTACTCTCCCTGATCGGCAAAGAACTGCGCCAGTGCGGTCTTCGGATAGCTTGTGATGAAGTTATCTTTCGCCTGCGCATACCCAACAAGTGAGTTTATATCGGATTTTAACCGGGTGGCATCGGTAAGCGCGGTCTTATGCGACTGGGGATCACCTTTTGATGCAAGATCGTTAATGCTATTAAACTTCTTGAGAATACCGCTGTTCCCTGCCGCGATATTCACCCACTCCCTGGTATTTCCGGTGATCTGGTCCGAAGGCAGGGTCTGG
>DAOUXE010000274.1 GCA_030666765.1 Methanosarcinales archaeon | reverse complement strand
TCACCACATTCCAACTGTTTGAGATTATACCATCGCTCGTGGCTGATTTGTATTGTGAAGAGATGATGTAGATGTTTACGAAACGGCAAAGAAACATGCCCTCGCTTGCATGCGTTTACAATCATAGCGGGAATTGCTGCAGAAGAGGTAGTGGCGCTGCGGTATCGAGGTTGAATAGATTTAGATCGTCTGCCAGCGTGATCAGAACAGGAATTCCCCAGTCAACAAAACTGTGAGGATTTGGGTTCTCTCTGGTCGGTCTGGGCGTGCTCATGGAGAGAAGCGCCTCAGAGAGCGCAAGGTCCACTGGCTCACCGCTTGCAAGCGCCTTGTAGAATCTTGATGCGAACGTGGTGGCTGATTCGTCCCTGATACTCTCTTGCATGGCGATTACCGCGGGCACGCTCTTTTTAGCAAGCGCGCCTGCGACGCTCGAGAAGGAATCCGTTCTCTTTGCCTATGCTGTCTGGCAGCCGCTCAAGACAACGAGCCTAACATCCCTTCCAGCGATACGCTCTGCAAGGGCTGCGCCGCCTACAATCTGCGATTTATCACGACCATCCTCAAGTAGGAGCACACCACCCAACTCTTCATCAAATCCCCCGTGACCGGTGTAATGGATGATATGAGGATCGAAATCGAGTAGAGCATCGTGTATCCGTTCGAGAGATGCTTCATCCTCCCACCTGACATCAAGCCTGCCTTCATCCATGAGCGGCTTCAGCGCCTCCTTTATCAGACGCTTCTCTCGCACCACATCAAGCTTCTTATGCTCAGGAAGATCTGGGGGGTTTGATATGATGACAAGTTGCCG
The DNA here is from genome assembly GCA_030666765.1 of Methanosarcinales archaeon. Lineage (GTDB taxonomy): Archaea > Halobacteriota > Methanosarcinia > Methanosarcinales > Methanogasteraceae > Methanogaster_A. The sequence goes on along the minus strand of DAOUXE010000274.1, from coordinate 1,881 downwards.
AACAGGAGGTGCTATGTCTTGCGTTGAGGCTTTTCTCTTGTCTAATGACGGCTTTCGTATGAGAAGGTTCTCTCTGCCATTGAATAGAAACTCACCTTCGATTGCGAGGTACTCCCACGGCAGTGCTTCGAGATTCGGAGAGAGATGGAGCCTCAGACAGAAACCATCCTTGCTCAATCTTTTAAACTCTTCCCCTACCGTGCCTCCCAGGAGAATATTGTGAAGCTTATCGCCGTACGCCTTCAAGTGGGCTTCAAACTCGGCTCCTGCATCTCCGCGACTGATGCCATCCTTTATGCGCTGAAGTTCCTCCTTCTCAGAACGGTCAAAACGGAAGTTAAATTCGTGTTCCGCATCGGTATTCAGTAGATGCACGAGATACACCGATTCTGCTTTTGTGGTGACGGTCATCTCGATGTTATTCATAACACATCCCAATTGGAATGACTGTGGTCTTAAGATGTGCCATTTCACATCTATACTTGAGAAAACCTGAAGTAATATGGTTTTAAGATAAGACCGTTCTACATGGCCATACAGGAGGCATCTTACAATGACTGATGAACGGATCAGAGAGATTGGACTGCAGGGGCTTCTGGAAATCGATCCGGAGAATGAGAGTATTGGAAAATGGAAAAACTGGCTCAAAAATTATCAATTCGATCACGAATACCCTGATGATAGCTACATCTGGCTTACGGATGTGCTGGCACTGATGGCTGTGAATTCTGGTAACTTTGGTATCGGGTCTGTTTTGATCTACGGCAGTGATGATGTGGTTGTTCAGGGTCACAACGAAATCTTCAACCCGTACTTTCGCAGTGATCGGCATGGTGAGATGGTGGTCATGGATGAGTTTGAGGAGACTCATCGAGATGTTACCAAACTGGAAGGCTACACTGTACACGTCCCTTGAACCCTGCCCAATGTGTATGGCACGGCTGATAACTTCTGCAGTCAACAGAGTTTTGTATGCTGCACCTGATATGACCGGTGGTATGGTTCACAGAATAGAAGACATGCCCCCATTCTGGATTGAGTTGGGCGAGGGAAAGGTTTTTTCTCATGCCAGGTCTTCTCAAGAATTGATCAATGCTGCCAATGAGATCTTTCTCCTTAATCTCGACGAACTCTTCGAAAAACTTAAAAATAGGTAAGTATTTGTATAGGAATAGCTGTATAGAAAAATACGATAGACTCTTTCAGCGTTTAATTGTCACATTCGCACATGCACCCCGCCCTTCTGCAGATACTCTTTCACATCAGCGACCGTTCACTCGCCGAAATATATCACACTACTGTTACGTGCCTGGCGCTTCCCTCAATTCACGGGATGAACTCCCGCAAAACCCACAGAGACCCACCGCCACAGATATATAGCCTCCTCTCTGATATGATGCACGATGACAAAGGATTATGACGTGATCATTGTCGGCTCGGGTCCGGCGGGCATGTTCGCAGCGGATGAACTTGCGGATTCCGATCTTCGTGTGCTGATCATCGACCGCGGGCGCGATATCAATGAACGTTCCTGTCCGATGGGCAGAACCAGCACATGCGAGCACTGCACGCCGTGCGGCATCATGTCCGGGGTCGGCGGCGCAGGAACATTCTCGGATGGCACGCTGAATCTGCGCCCCGACATAGGGGGTGACATCGCTCTTTTGACAGGCAGCAACGAGACTGCGTGGGACGTTGTGCGTCATGTGGACGAGGTTTTTCTGAGATATGGGGCGCCCGAGGGTCTCATCACCCCCGAAAAAGAGGTTGTGGAGAATCTGAAGCGGCGTGCGGCATCGGTTGGGGCGCGATTCATTGATATACCGCAGCGACACATCGGATCGGATAACGCGCCGACCGTTATTGCGAACTTCAAGTATG
>DAOUXE010000154.1 GCA_030666765.1 Methanosarcinales archaeon | reverse complement strand
TGAAAAGCGAGTCAGATGTTGCCACGAAGACATGCGCCAGATGCTTCTCCTTTGTCAGGTCGATAAAAAAGTTGAACAGTTCGTAAATGAGAAAACCATTCACTTTCACATCTCCGATCTTCTGCAACTCATCCAAAATCAACACTGGTTGCTTGCCTGTCGCCTTCACTTCTAGAAAGAGTTTGATTATGTATGAAAATGCGTTCTTCGGCTTGTTATCCTTGAACACGTAATCCAGAAACTCATTTGTTATAGGTATGCCTGCAACCTTTGTAATAGACGAAACCAGCTCCGCAAGCGTTTCTTTCCCCTTCTTAAGCGCCCCATCGGACTCCAGTTCCATCTCAAACAACGACTCGATAAAATCGTCATAACTCGCCAGAAATTTAGTCCTTAAGTTTATATAGAATACAACGTACTCATCTGATAGTTCCTCTATCGTATGGGTGATTAATTCGGTCTTTCCGCTGTTTATCGGTCCGTAGATAAAGGTGATCAGAGTTGGTCGGCTGTCCAATATCGCCCGTATCTCTTTTATCTCATTTTCCCTGTTGTGGAATTCTATGTTTCTCATGCTCTTTTCCTCCGTAAATACACCACCAACAACCCGATAATCGCAACCACCGCCGCGAATCCTGGCGTACTCGATCCCTTCTCCTCCGATCCCGACGTGTCTGCCGTCCGCTCTGCCCCCTGCCCGTTCTCTGCTTCCGCCTCTGCCCGCACCGTGATCGGTAGGGTGAGTAGTTGAGTAATTCCAAACACCATTCTTGGCGGTCCTGATTCAGTGCCTACGGATGTATCAAAAGTAACTTTACGCTTGTTTAGGGCATCTTTTTCCCCACGCACAAAGAACAGACTTCCAAAACCGCCACCAGGGACTCGATTTGATAATATAGCTTCTGCCCAAGAAGATGAATAACCATTTAATTTAATCCAAACCTCAATAGTAAAATCTGTATTAGATCTTTTCAAACTTCCATCATTCCCACAATTAACGTAATCGTCCACCCCATCAAAACTCAACGCCTTCCCATACTTCCCTTCAACCCACGTCGCGCCATGAACCACTCCATCATTCCCATTCCCTGAACTATCCGCAAGAACACTCCCGGACCCCTCATCGAAATGCCACTGTGCAACCAGCCCATCATCAGCCCCCTGCGCCTGCACACCCGCGGGCAGCCCGGCAAGTGCGATCACAAGCAACACCAAGACAGCCATCCCGATTCTACGCATCAGCAATCACCTCGCGTATCGCAAGCAACTCCAGCCTCGACTGTGGCTTCAGGATTTGTTTGACCGGGTCGAGAAAGATGATATTCGCTTTAATCAAACCAAGTTTAACCGGTTTCGAAAGCTCACTTGCTTTAAGATGATCTTTGTTTTTGAACTTATCCAAATTCTTCCGTATGTGCTCCTCGTTTAGCACAATTTCCTCTTCACCATAGGATATCTTGTATCCGAATCCCCTGGCATCTTCTATGAGTCCTTCAATCTGCCCCGTTCTCACTCCAAGCAACTCTCTCACCTTCTCTTCCCTTTCTTCCGCATTAGCAAGCTCAACCAGACATATTGGTTTGCCGCCGCAGTGATGCCATGCAAGTTTCTTCTCAGCATCACTGAACCCATAGCTCTCCAGAAATTCCATTGTCGTCTCGCAATCAAAATCATCCACAAGCAGATACCTGCACCGCCCGGAGAGCATCGCCTCACTGTAAATCTGCTCGAGGAATAGCGAATCCGAAGTTGCCAAGAAGATGTGCGCCAGATGCTTTTCCTTTGTTAAGTCTATGAAAAAGTTGAAGAGTTCGTAAATGAGAAAACCATTCACTTTCACATCCCCAATCTTCTGTAATTCGTCCAGAATCAATACTGGTTGCTTACCTGCTGCCCTCACCTCTTCAAAGAGTTTTATTATGTACGAAAAAGCATTCTTCGGTTTATTGTCCTTGAACACGTAATCCAGAAAATCTTTGTTTATCGGTATCCCGGCAACCTTCGTAACGGATGAAACCAGTTCTGCAAGCGTCTCCTTCCTATTCTTAAGTGCCCCCTCAGTCTCCATCTCCATCTCAAACAGCGATTCAATAAACTCATCATAACTCGCTAAGAATTTAGTCCTTAGATTTATATAGAAGATTGTATATTCCTCTGGTAGTTCTTCGATAAGGTGACTGATCAGTGTGGTTTTTCCGCTGTTGATCGGTCCGTAGATGAAGGTGATTAAGGACGGTTCCACGTCCAGTATCGCCTGTATCGCTTTTAGCTCCTTCTCTCGGTTGTGAAATTCTATGCCCTTCATATTCTTTTCCTCCATATATCTGCTGCAACTATCCCATCATCCCCTTCTGCCTGCACACCCGCGGGCATCCCGGCAAGTGCAAGCATAATCAGCATCCCTGCAATTATTCTCATTCTATCCATTTTCAGCCACCTCGATATCTCGTTTTCATTCCGATCCCAAGAGCCCACCAATCACCTCGAGCACCACAGCCAGTGGCATCCCAGTCTCTGCCGCAATCCGGACCGGCGAGCATCTATCCGGCTCTTCGTTTCGCCTTTTGAGGCATTCCATCAATGCCTCAGCAGGTGATGTGAAGTAATAACTCTGACCTACTTTAATCTTCCCAAGAACTCCTTTTAAGACGAGCGAATTAAGCACACTCGATGCATGCGTCCTGTGTCGCAAACTTGAATACCTAAGCCCAATCCCATCAGACACCTCGCTCGCGTTAAGCGGCTGTTTTTTCACGAGCACGAAATCAAGCACACCCTGCTCCATCGGAGTGAGTGTGATCTCCTGATCGATCGCTTTTACCTCGTTTTTCAGTTCCTGAAGTTTGGCGACAAAGATATTCCGTTTCCGATCCTCGGCAAGAATCTCGACAAGCGTCTCTGCGATCACATCCCCATACTCGTCTGCCGAAAGAAGCCCGGCAAGTTTCTCGATACTTTCTCCTCGATTCATCCTACCAATCAACCCTCACTGGAACCGGCTCTGCGTGCTCATCAAAGAATGCAACCTCGTGCAACCTAGTGATGCTGCTCCACCGCACCTGATTCTCGGAGACCCGCTCAGGCGTGCTTCGTGGTCTGCGTTCCTCGCTTCCCACGGCATGTACGCCAAAAAGCACGGTCGCACCAGGTACAGCCGCCCTGATCGTTGCTGCAACCCGGGGCATCGTCTCCTTATCCACATCAGACAGGGCAGGCGCACCCAGCGGGTGGCTATGGACATGCACGATCAGGGTCGGCATCTCGGCTCGCTCAGCCCGGATGTGCTCGACCATCTTTTCGGCAACATAAGAGATCATCTCCGGTGTGGCATGGGCTACGACTTCGCCCGAAGAGAACTTGTGGAGGTGGTCAACGCTTGTGCCATATCCGGTGAGTGCGTAGACCACCTCCACATCCGGCTCTTTTGGTCGAAAGACCGACTCCACCCGGATCTCCATCTGGCTGAGGATGGGGTGGGAGAGTGTAAGCCCCCTGCTTCCGGCAGCCGTGGCAGGTGCTGCTGGGGACGCAGGGCGCCTAGCACGAGATCCCCTCGTCTCTGCCGTGCCTGCACGCTCCGCCTTCCTCGTCTTCTTCAGTTTGATCCGGACTGTGCCGTTTCCGCCGATGCCTACTTTGATTCTTTTCATCCGCCGCTTTACTCCTCTTCAATCACGACCTCAGTCTTTGGAGGCTTCCGGAGCATCATCGCAATGACTACGATTGCAATCACTGCCAGACAACCGACGATTATGTAGGTGTATGGGAGTTCCTTATTTCCCCCTTCAGTTGGTTTCGGGTCCAGTGGCTTTGGCGACGGTTCTTTCACAGTTAACGGGTGTGTGAGTGAGATCTGCTGGAAAGCATCCTTGTCGTCTCCGGGCCAGTACAAACCAGTGAAGTGCACAGTGGATGTGCCAGTCTTCTCGCTCTTGATGTTGATATGGATCGTCCGAACAGTTCCCGGCGGTACCGTGAACGTTCCCGCGACTGTCCCGGCTGCACCACCTGATGCAAACCCGGCCCCATAGACGTGAATCCCGGATGGCACACTGATCTGCACATCCGCGGTCAGGGGTACGTCGTTTAAGGATGGGTTGTTCATGTACAGTTCGACAAGCCCATCCTGAGACTTGTTGATCACATCGTTTACCGGGCGCAGCTTTACTGTAGGACCGACCCTGAACTTTGCTTCGGTCGGTGCGGGTACTGCAGTCTCCGCGGTGGTCGGTTCAATGGTGGGTGTTGTCGTTGCCGTAACATTCGTAACATTTGCGGCTGTATCATTCTCCTGCGCTATCGCTGGTATAGCAGACAGGCACAGGAGAAGGATGCATACGATAGCGAGTTTCTCCATATTCATATTCACTCCTCTTGCTTTCGTAGGTGCCTGATCCGACCTCAATTCTTTCGGATCATCAGCGCACCGAACGCAACTACGATTGCGATCACCGAGAGCAAGCCTGATGGTAACGGCTGTTCGTTTGGCTCATCCGTGCTGGTTTCACCG
>DAOUXE010000247.1 GCA_030666765.1 Methanosarcinales archaeon | reverse complement strand
TAAACGCATTTGCCGAAACTATCTTCGGATCCGATCTTGCAGAAACAGAGGCACCGCTCGTCCCGGAACATCCGGATCCGAACGAGGAGTTTAACCGTAGAGGGTGCAGAAGAACGTGGGGGATCGATTTAAAAAAACTCTTGCACCCCTCATATATGCTGGCTTCGGCGATATCGGCATCGTCGCATGCTTTTGCAGATCGTATTCGGCGGCTATTTTCCCGGTCAGGGAACAGAGGATCACGATTCAAGAGTTAGATCAACGGATCTGAGCAGTTACAAAGAATCCAAAAAAGAAAAAGATTCCCGAAGTATTTCGGGCAATCTATACTTTAGTTATACCGAATGATTGTATCAGAATGTCCGGGTTGGCGGTACCGCTTGTAATAGTCTTCTTGCTCGCAAGATCGTTAACAGTGATCTCAGCAGGCGCAAACATCGCACCATCGACCTTGAAGAAGTCGAAGCCAGCCGCCTTGAACGTGTCGAAGAATGGCTTTCCGTAGTCTCTGGACGTCTCCGACGGCACCTTCTTCACGTAATCGGTGAGTTCGGCGATATCCGGATAATCAACGGTGTAGTACGTCTTGCCGCAGTATATGATGCAGTCGTTGGTCGAGCCCATGCATTTGGTGTCATCTCCAACGACCGGCGATATCGGGATGATGCCAAATCCGTTTTTGATCGTTGTGATGTCGAATCCAAGATCGTGTATCTTGTGTAGCCCTGTTTCAACGATTCTCGCGGAGATCTGCACGGATCCTGCAACCGATGAGGTTGGCGCAACCGCGATGTAGAGTTCCTTTGGATCGACACCGCATTTCTCTGCGATCATATCGGTAACCTCTTCATTCGGAAGTTCACTCGCTTCGAGTACGAGGACTGCCTTGTCCGAAGAATCCTTGTATCCTATCTCATCATAGAGTTCCTTGGGATTTAGCGAAAGCGCACGCGCTGGTCCGGAGCCCATTGCAAAGTACTTTCCAACAATAATTCTCCAGCCCGCATACTGCGATGCCATACATGCGATGACCGGATCATCGATGGCAACCTGAATGCCAGGGACTGTGTAGTCGCCCAGTTGATATGGCATGTACTTGAGGTCTGCGAGATCTGCAAGGCATAACCTTGAGAGATACATGCCAGCACCGTATCCGCCCGCTGCTTTCACGCCAGCGTCGACGATGGTTGCTCCGTTCTTTAACTCTGATACTCCTATATCGAGTTCCTCTGCGCAATCAAGCATCTCCTTGAATGCCCGGTATCCGTATTTATTTACACTGACCATTTGGGAATCACCCAACATCACACAAGTCCTGCACCGTTATAAGATTATCGGGTAGGCGCGGATCAGGGTTTTGGGGCTGGTCTCATCTTCAAAACACGTCATAGCACCACAAAGATGATTCCCTCTAATTCATCATCTCCGCACCAGCAGTTTGTTCAGGTCCCCGCTCGTAACCATCCCGATGACCTTCCGGTTCGAATCGATCACCGGAAGCGCTGAAATCTTGTGCCGTTCCATCTTCCTAACAGCAATCTCGACAAACTCATCAGGGCTGCTTGTGACCACGCGCCCGGTCATTGCGCTCCCGACGGTGCCGGTGTACCCGCGTGCCACTGCTTTTGAGATATCCCAGGAGGTGACAATTCCAACAAGGACTCCGTCCTCCGATAGCACTGGCAGGTGATTGAATTTGCCCTCGATGATCAGTTCAGCCGCCTCTTTGATCTCTACATGTACGCTGACGGTGCGCACACGTTCAGACATCGCATCCCGCACCAGCAGTTGCCCCTGGACCTCCCGCATCGGATTTACTGTGCCGCGTCTTTGCAGCTGCTCTGCTGGACTGCTCACAAAGAACTCACCATCTTTGATCCAAGCTTTGAGTTCATCCGCAATCGTCCGTGCGATGTGAAAACTCGAAAGCGGGGAAGTTCGAACCTCCTTCCCATTGATGCCGACGACTCCGGACTTTAAATCCTCATAAGTTACCTCTTGCACAGTGGGATGTCCTGATACTCCGTAGTCCAGGATGTTCGTTCTGATACCGGCATCGCTAATCCCTGTTGCGGCGGCGATCTCCTCGTTTAAGATGGGTATTGGGATGCCAATCCCGACATACATGCTGATCCCGTATCCGCGAAAGACCGCGCCGCGTATGTATCGCGTATCCATCTCCTTGAGATCTCCTGAGACCATCAGTGTAGAGAAACTGTTATCAGGATCGTGCTGGGTTCCGCTACCGACCACGTGCCCCTTCGCACCCCCCAGAAATATCCTTGTGCCGATGCCGATCGTCCTGAACTCCGGCTCATTGGAGATTGGGGAGAGTACGCCAGAACCAGAGTATGAGACATTGCCAAATCCCGGAAGAAGCGTTCCCATGTATGTGTACAGGGTGCGTTTTGTCGAGTTTGTCGCGGCAGCGTACCGCTGATACGCGTTTCTCGGGTTTAACATCACTGCCTGATTCAGATCATTGATCGTGATGCTGGTATCCAGTATCTTGCGCGGATAGCAGTCAGTACCGGATGATTCGGCATGTACATCGATCTCCCGCCCTGCGATCAGATCCTCGATTACATGCCCGCCGCCATAAGATTCGTCCGAACCCGACGGCTGTGTTGCGCCGAGATATGCATCGACTGCGGCTACGCCCGAATACGCCTCGACACCGTTCAGGTGCACGCGCTGCATCCGGATCGGTGGATCGGAGTGTCCGAAATTTAAGAATACGCCTGATGAACACATCGCCCCGAATGTGCCGGTCGTGACTACATCGACCTCTTGCGCCGCTTTTCCTGCGCCGTGCTCATGTATATACTCGGTCATCTCCTCTGCCGTGAGGACGCACGCGCTGCCATCCCAGATCCGTTCGTTGATCTCTGGTATCGTTTTCGCTGTCATGGCTGATTATGTGATAATCGGGTTCATCATACTTATATACATTCGCGAAGGACCTCGCATCTGTGGGAAGGTTCTCTACGTGGTGTTGATCGTGTTGGTGGTGTTGGTGGTGCTTGCCCGTGTCGTCGGGTTCTTTGTTTCGTAGACTTGTTGCGATATAAAATTCTATGAAATGCTGC
>DAOUXE010000054.1 GCA_030666765.1 Methanosarcinales archaeon | reverse complement strand
CTTTCTGGCAAGAAAAATAACCGCTGAGGGCGCAGAGGAACGCAGAGAATGTAACCGTTTATTTCCCCTCCGCGTCCCTCTGCGTACACTGCGGTTAAATTTTCGGTTTGATTACAGTATCTCCCACGTCCCGAGTAGTCCATGCGTAGTGAAGTCCTCCGCTAGTGGTTTTAGGTACCTGAGTAGTTACCGTAAAACTTGAGATATAGTGATTTCACTGGAATTTTCGATTGTGCCCTTTTTGAGATTGTGCTTGTGTAAATACATTTGCTTTGTGGCTCTGTCCACTCAATTTTTCAAAATGGGGATTGCACCGACCACAATCTCCCCGCCCTTCACACCCGCGCAGACCTCTGGCTCGTAGTACGAGTACGCCCGGCTGTCAGGAACGATCGCCTTTACCGGGAAGAGCGCCCTCATCTTCATATCAAACGAGAGTTCGACCCCTCGCGGCAGGTCAAGTACATAGACGATAACCTTCCTGCCCGCGATCTCGTAGCGTGTGATCGTGCCGTCCGAAACAAGCGCATCAAGACTCGTCCCGACCGGCGTAAACCCTGTGGGTACTGCTACATCCACGATCATCATGCCGGTTGCCTCTGCTGCTCCGCTGTACATAACCCGCGTCTTAACCGCGATCACATCATCAACAGCGACGTTGGTAGCATCGTATGTGACATTCAGTTGCAGGTCAGAAACCGGCGCAATCTCCGGAAGTATCACGTTAAACCGCTTTACCAGCTGATAACCTACCTCGCCGGTTCCGGTAAGCACGAGTTTTACCTCTTTTGTGCCGTCGGGTACTCGGGCGGTTTGGAACACATCGAAGTTCCCGGCATCGATTCCTATCTCCTTGACAGTGCTTCCGTCGGCTGACACCGTCACTGTAGCGTCGATATCCCTACCTTTGGTTGCTGCCGCGGTCATCAGTGCTTTAAGCGCCATAACCGTGTCCTGCGTCGAAGAGAAGCCGCCAAGCGAGTTTCTCTGCGCCGAGATCCACTTAACAGCGTCGTTTGCAAGCGGATGCTTCGCATCGATCAAAGCAAGCGCAGCATACGATGTGATCTCGACGTTCTTGCTCGAAGGCGGATGACCGTACTTGAACGGATAGGGGTCCCCGTCGGAATCCCTGACTATATCTGTGCCGGATCCCCAGTAGACACCGTTCTCATCCTCCTGCTTGAGCGTGACCAGTTTTTCAAGAGCGGTATCTGCATACTGGCTGTCAAGTTTCGAAAGCGCGACAGATGCGATCGCAAGCGGGTATGGATCGGTCTGTTCCTCAAGGTTCGCTTCGAGGTACGCCTGCGCTTCCTCAAGGACTGCCTGATCCGCACCACCATAACCGGCGAGTGCGATCGCAACGAAACCGGTGAGCGCGTATCTCCCCTCCATTCCGCCGAGCATCTCCTGATGGCAGATGAAACCGACCGAGTCCCATGAACCATCCTCGATCTGGTGCCCACATATCCAGTCTGACGCCTCTGCGAGAACTGAGTCATCGATCGATGTTACGTTCCGTGCGCCTGCAAACGAGTCAAGGACAAACGCAGTGAGCCAGAGACTGCCACCCTCGCGTCCGCCCTCCCCGAATGCCGAGAACGAGCCGTCGTTGTGCCTGAATGTGAGCTGGCGCTGGTAGCCGGTTATGATGAAGAGTTCTGCCTTTGCCTGGACTTCGGGGTTGGTCTGGTCGGTCGCCTTGAGGTAACGCAGAACCTCGACGTCTGGCGCAAACATGATCATGTTCTGCTCGCCGCAGCCAAACGGCATGTTAATGAGACCGTCCAAACCGTTTATCGTCTGCGCAACTATGCTTGGCGTGAAACTTACCAGAACAACCTCCGAATCGTCAACAAGTCCCGGAGGAAGCGTGGCATCGAGCGTGATGTTGCCTGTACCTGCATCCAGGTTTCCATTCTCAACGATCTCCTGTCTCGTCCCCTCTGCCTCGACGATGATCTCTTTTCTCACGGCATCAGCCGTCGCTTTCGTTTGTGCTGCAATCTCAATTGCGTGGGTGCCAATCTCAGTCGGCGTGATCGTGAAACTTACGTCTCCGACGCTGTTTGCGCCGACCGGCACGGTTATCATCTCATCACCAATGATCTCGAACCAGTCACCTGTTGAGAGCGTCAGTCTGACATCCTGCTGCGTATCGAGATAGTTGTAGACCTGTACCCGAACAGGGAATACCTCTCCGCGGGTCACAGCGTACGGCAGGTCAGGATCGAGGAAAAAATCCTGAAATACGGTGAGGCGGTCCTCTGATATCCCGATACCCGTCCCTGATGACGAGACCGCGTGGAGTTGCCATGTCGTGATGCTGTCAGGCGTAGTGAGATCAATCTGTGCGTGGCCATCGGTGTCTGTCAGGAGGTCCGGCATCCAGAGCCAGGTCTCAGGGAAGAACTGGCGCACACGCGCAACCGTTGCGAGTTCGCCTTCTGCTGCCGATGTTGGTGCTGGAGCCGGTGTGGCTGCTGGCATACACACCACTTCTTCTTCCGCTACTTCCGCGACCGCCATATCCATCGCAACCATATTCCTGCCTCCGAAACCTTTCCGCATACCCTGCGCCTCTGGAACCGGCGTCTTCGGAATCTCGAAGGATGGCGATGCAAGCACCTGCATTCCGGCATCGTCCAGAATATCGTACGTTCCTACCAATCTGTGTTCATAATAGCCCCCGTACTCCGGATGAATCTCGATCTGCGGCTCCATAAACCGCTTCTCCAGTTCATCAAAGACCTGTTTGAGATTGAGCCTGCCAGCGCTCAGAGCATATACCGATTCGTCAACAATCGCAACGCCGATCATCGATCGCGTCCCCGCGTCGAAGTTCACGCGCACAGCATCTCCGGGAGCTACGGTATCGCTACCAAATTCGCTTGTTAGATCGACGCTTGTCTCGAAACGGATATCGAAAGGCAGAACATCAGCAGAGACCTCGCTATCCGGATTGATCATGTATGCCACGATCTTTGCAGACGGACTCATCTGCGGCGTGACTCGAACCGCAATCTCGGATCTCTCGCTCGTACCCGAGTACACGGTTCTGCCGTTTGCGAATATGTCATAAAATACCGTGCCCGGATTGGTCGAGTGTACGGCAAAGGTTATCGTATCGCCGACATTGGGCACGCCATCGCTCGTCTGCGCGATATGGATGAAGCTTGCGCCCGGCGAGTACGCAGCATCAAGCTCTACATGCTGGTACACACCCTCTCCGCTCGTGTCGAGACACTTCGCCTCGATATACGCGCCTGTGCAATTGTCAGGAATTGTGTACGATAGAATCGCGATCCCGTTTTCGGTCGAGACAGTATCATCCCTCTCACTTTCAGTGCTGCCTATCTTTCCATAGAACGTGGTCCTGATCGGAACATCCGTATCGATCGCGTTTCCGTTGGGATCTTCAGTGACGACCAGTACCTCAAAGAGAAGCCCCGGCTTCACGGTGCTCGATTCAGGGATCAACTGGAGAATCGTGTCTGATTCCACGATCTTTAAGAGTTCTGTAGTGATCTCGGTGTGATTTCCGGTATCCGTAACCGAGATGTTTAACATGAGACTCCCCTTCCCGCCTGCGCCATAAGTCCCTGCAATCCACCCGACTGCTGGCAGTTCGAACTCGGCAGAGCCGTTCTTGAGAATTGCACTGTATGTAGCATAGGTCTCCCACGTTCCGGTGTATCTGACCGCCTCGATCTCGACAGAACCATCGACCGGCTTTCCAAAGAAATAATTTGCAGAAACTGTGCCTGCGATTCGGTCAGAGACGAGGAACCAGTCCTCCTGGGTTGCAGTCTTGATCTCAAACTTCGGGAGTACGTAGCGCTCGACCTCGATATCCACCACAGACTCCGATTCGCCTGCCTCTGTCTTGATCTTCCATGTACCGAGATTCGGCTCGGTAGATAGCGACAGATCGAACGCGGCTACGCCAAAACCGTTCGTCTCGAGAGTCTCCCGAAAGACTTTGATCCCTTTAGCGTCCACGATCTCCAGTTTGACCGAATCTTCGATTGGCTTTAGATTGTTGTTTAAAAGGAGGATTCTTCCGTGTACTGTCTGTCCTGGCTTGTAGATCGGCTTATCAGTCTCTATGAAGATCGGATTGCTCTTTGAGATGCGTACCGTTGCAATGTATTCCTCATCGGTCCCGACCGGCTCTGCAATCAAGGAGTACGTTCCCTCCTTGACCTCTGGGGTCTCGAATTTTGCGACCGAGTGCCCGGACTTGCCTGTCGATGCACGGACGAGAGGAATGCTATTGTTGTCGCGGTCTGAAAGCGTGTACCTAACGCACCGCTCTACTGGCTCATGCGCACCCCCAAACGCAGACATGCTGATCGAACTCTCGCTCCCGACAAAGAGCATCTTTGGCGCAAGGATCAGGTAATCGGCATCCTCACCGGTTACGCCTTCGCCGCATGGTATAAGCTCTGTTGATGCGGACGAGTCCGGTTGCTTATGGTCGGTATCGATGCAGCCAGATGCTACGGCAAGCACTGTGATGCAGAGTAGGATGATGATGTGGTGGAGTGTGGTTTGTTTCATGGTCGGTCACCTCAAGAATTGGACTTTAATCAGATGTTATTGCAAGATAATCGGATATATACTTTGCTTAAACTTCGAAATGAGTCGTAGTTATCAGATATGAGACAAACCCTTCAGCAGATAACAAGTTCAAAAAATCAATCCCCACAAATACGACGTGGCCACCATTTATACCAGAAAAACCTTTTATACGCACACACATAATTCATCACGTAGTAAACGTAAAGAAAGGAGATGATTAATAATGCAAATGGCACCCCAGATGGGGTATGATCGTGCAATAACCGTATTTAGCCCGGACGGGAGACTTTTTCAGGTAGAATATGCGAGGGAGGCAGTGAAGCGGGGCACAACTGCGATAGGTATTAAAACAGATGACGGTGTTGTGCTGCTGGTTGATAAGCGGGTTGCGAGCCATTTACTCGTGTCCGAATCGATCGAAAAGATTTTTCAGATCGATCAGCATATCGGTGCAGCGACGTCGGGACTGGTTGCGGATGCTCGTGCGCTAATTGACCGTGCGCGTGTCGAGTCGCAGGTTAACAGAGTGTACTATGACGAGCCGATCGGGATAGAGGTCCTTGCAAAGAAAGTCTGCGACCACAAGCAGACGTATACTCAGTTCGGCGGTGTGCGCCCTTACGGAACCGCTCTTTTGATTGCGGGCGTGGATGACCACCGTGCAAGATTATTCGAGACTGATCCAAGCGGTGCGCTGCTTGAATACAAGGCGACTGCCATCGGTGCTGGCAGACCAAAGGTTATGGAGATCTTCGAGAGTGAGTATACGGACGACCTTGATATAAGGGGTGCAATCCGCCTTGGACTGAGAGCACTATACATGGTCTCGGATACCACGTTTGATGTTAGCACGATCGAGGTCGGGCTTGTAGAGCTTACGGATCGGCGGTTCAAGAAACTCGAAGAGGACGAGCTTTCCGGATATGTTGATGAGGTCATTGAGGAGTTTAAGGAGACTGAAACGAAGGGCGAGGTCGATAGTGGGGATATCAGTGAGTAACCATGGTTACGCTTGATAACGCTATAACCGCACGGTTGAAACGTGGCGATAAGCACTTTGAGGTGGTGGTCGATCCCGAGCTTGCACTCTCGCTTCGCAAGGGTGAGGATGTGGATATAGCCGCCATGCTTGCTGTTGAGGATGTCTTTGAGAATGCAAGCCGCGGCGATCATCCGAGCAAGGAGAGTGTGGAAGGAACATTCGAGACGACCGACATCTTTGTAATCGCCGAGCATATCGTGAAGCATGGAGAACTGCATCTCACTAAGGAGCAGCGGAAGCAGATCATCGAGGACAAGCGCAAGCAGGTGGTAAGTATCATTGCACAGGGCGCGTTTAATCCGCAGACAAAGGCACCGCATCCGGTATCGAGGATTGAGAAGGCAATGGAGGAGGCGGGTATTAATATCGATCCGATGAAGGGCATCGATGAACTGGTCAACAAGACGATGGATGCGATACGTCCGATCATTCCGATCAGGTTTGATACCGTAGAGGTAGCTGTCAGGATTCCGGCAGATTACGCTGCAAAATCGTATGGAGATATCGTAGGGTTTGGCGAACTGGTAAGAGATGAGTGGCAAGCGGATGGGTCGTGGATCGGTGTTGTCAAGATTCCTGCAGGAATCCAACTTGATTTTTACGGTCTTGTGAACCGCCTCTCAAAGGGCGGCGCGGAAACCAAACTTTTGAAGTAGATCAGGTAATGATATGGAAAGAAATATTGTGATTCCAGGGGACGTGGTATCTGACAACACGAAGATGTCGGGCAGCGGTACGTACGTGCATGGTGACAAGGTGCGTGCCTCGGTCTACGGACTCTTGAACGTAGGAGAACGGTATATCAGTGTGATCCCGCTCGCAGGCAAGTACATTCCACACGCCAGCGACCGGGTGATAGGGATTATCACAGAGGTTGTATATTCAAATTGGATCGTCGACATTAACTCGCCGTACGAGGGATTGCTGCACATATCCCAGTATCCGCGACGGATTGATTCCGAAAACATGAGCAAGTATCTCAAGGTGGGAGACTGTATATTAACGATGGTCGCGTCTGTTGACGCCGGCATGAAAGTAGAACTTACGCTTCGGGAGAAGGAACTCAGGGTTCTATCCGATGGTCGCATCATTACGATCAATCCGACAAAGATGCCACGTGTGATAGGTCGTAACGGGTCGATGATCCGGCTGCTGAAGAGCGAGATAGGGTGTAACATGTTTGTCGGGCAGAACGGTCGGATATGGATCAACGGAAGCGATGATTGTATCGATCTGGCAATCCAGACGGTCAAATATATCGAAGACAATGCACACACACCAGGACTGACCGAGCGTGTGCAGGCATTCTTAAAAGCAAAAGAGAAGACGAGGTATAACAAGGTGCATGAAAGTCGGAATGATGAGGAGTAATAATG
>DAOUXE010000067.1 GCA_030666765.1 Methanosarcinales archaeon | reverse complement strand
ACAGTTACATCTCGTCTTGGAAGAAAGTGTTTCAGCAGTGTTTGGATGTCTGGACAGCGGGTACGGAGAAGATTGCACTCTTGTCCCCCCACGAATCAGGCGGTCCTTGAAGACCATAATGCGTTGGAACTTCTTCGGGAAGTAGGGGATAGTAATGAAGGACGGTTGCTCATGATGCAACGACCAAGAGCAGATTCAGAAGTATCGACCGTATCAGTAATGATGTCCGTTTCTTCACCGGAATCGTCCCCGCCCTGTCCGTCCGAAGTTTCGCGTTTCACCCGATGACTTGTACATCAGAGATACGTAACGTCGGCACAATGATCTCTCCGACAGCACGGACGTCTGTTCCTGCACCATCAATCTTTTTGAGCAGATCAAAGATATTTCCAGCGATCATGATCGATTTTATAGGCTTTGTAACCGCCCCATTCTCTACCAGAAAAGAATTGCGGGCTTCTATTGAGAAGTCCCCTGAATACTGGTTTGCAGTGTGTGCGCCGATCACCGAGTGAATCAAAACACCACTTGTGGTCTCAGCGACAACATCGCTTGCAGGATACTCAAGCACAAGATTGCGCACGCCGATTGTCGGTGTTGCACCATATCCGGAACGCACCGCATTTCCAGTGCTCACAGCGTCGGCGTCTGCCTTTCCTGCCGTGTACGCATCATACAGGTGCCCCTCCAGAATCCCGTCTTTGAGAATCGTTGTCTTTTGCGATGGCGTCCCCTCGTCGTCAGACTGCGCAGTTCCGATTCCGCACCTGCGCAAGCCATCATCGGTAATATTCAGTTCACCTGCCCCTACCACTGCCCCGACCTCTGAGAGCATCGACCGCCCTTTCTGCACGTTATCCGCGCTAAGTGAGGGTATAAACGTGTATTCGAGGATGTCGGCGATTGCGAGCGGACCAAAGAGAACCGTCATCTTTTTGGGCTCTATGCTCCCGCCGTGCAATGACTGCTTCGCAAGCTCACCTGCACGCCTCCCGACCTCGAATGCATCGATATCAAGGCTCCTTGAGACATCAAAGTCATAAGCAGTGGCTATGCCTGCCCCGCCCTTCACGATGCACTCGATGAATGCGGAGATCGATGTCCCCTCCTCGGTATGCTCGATACCGTTCGTATTCCTGATGTGACTTGTGCCAGTCGAGACTGCGAGCCCGCCCGATGTCGGGGTTGCGCCTGTGGACGTAACGCCACGGATCATCTCGACAGCAAGCTCGACGCACCGAGAGAGTTCGATTCCGGCAATAGCGGAATCGAATACACCGTGAACCGCAGGGTATGTGCTGCGGGTCGGTAGGCTGCTCCAGTCCTGGTCTGGCTGGGATGCACGTGCCGAGGTCACCGCGAGTTCGGATGCATGCTCGATTGTCTTTTCATCGTTTGTACTCGAAAATCCGACAGCACCAGCGACGATAGCGCGGATTCCGATGCCACGTGTGAGCGACTCACTAGCGTACTCGATCTGCTCGAGCTTTGTATTGATACTCACCGACCGGTCAGTGGTGCAGTACACCTCGACCTCATCCGCACCTGCACGATATGCGCATTCGAGCGCCCGGGATGCTGCGAAGATCATGAGATATGGTTGTTGTGGGCTCGGCATAAGGCTTTTGCCTGCTGCGCATCCGCATGAACAAATTAAGACGCCCCGGCAGCAACAACCTAATCCGGGAGGCAGGATATATCAATCAATCAGCGAAAAGATACTGAGTCGGGCGTCAGGCACCGATGCGCGGGCTGGTGACTTCGTGATAGCATGGATCGACTGTGCGATGGCGCACGACGGAACCAGCGTGCTTGCGATACGGGCGTTTGAAGAGATGGGCGCAGGCGAGGTCTAAAATCCTGATCGGATCGTGATCCCGTTCGATCACATCGTCCTGTCGAACAAGGAGACGACATTAAAACTCCACCGGAAGGTGTGGGAATGGGCGCGAAATCAGGAAATAGCCAACTTCTTCGAGATGGGTGAGGGCATCTGTGCCCATAGCCCCAATACCTTTGTTCCATGAGTTATATAATTATATATAGTGATAGGGGAAACCCTTATGAGGGGGGAGATTAAGTTCCATCCGTTCGTGGAAAACCTTTACAAAGGAGGTATGGAGATGAAAGTTTTAATCGCGTACATGTCTCAGACAGGGAATACCAGGAAGGTCGCTGAAGCCATTTTTCAGGAAGTACAAGATGAAAAAGAGATGGGGGAACTAAGTGAGATCGATAATCTTGAAAGGTATGATCTTGCTTTCGTTGGCTTTCCGATTCATGGATTTGGGGCACCTGAAGAAGCGAAGAGCTTTTTAGAGAAACAATGCAAGGGTAAAAATGTTGCTCTCTTCATAACGCATGGGGCACCTGAAGATTTGGAAGATCTTCGAGAATGGCTTGCGAAATGTAAGGAAGCGGCAGCCGGAGCGAATCTGATAGGTATGTTTAACTGCCAGGGAGAACTTGCTCAAGGCGTAATAGATATGTTGTTGAAGAGTCCTGACCCTAAATTACGCTATTTTGGAGAGATGGGTCCCACGACCAGAGGGCAACCGGATGCCGCACGACTGGAGCGTGCGCGCGAGTTCGCAAGAGAGATGATGGAAAATGAAAAGTGACCTCGGCTCGGGACTTAATCAGACGGATGGTAGAAGACACATTTCAATTGAGAGCGAGGAAAAGATTGTTGAACGACAAACTGTTTGCAAATAGGATGGATACCGCCCATAAGTCGTGTATCAGAGAGATATTAAGAGTTACAGAGAATCCAGAGACGATATCATTTGCAGGCGGACTTCCAAATCCCAAGTTTTTTCCGGTGAAAGAGATTGCAAACGCATCTTCAAAAGTTTTAGAGGAAGATTGCGCGAATGTTCTTCAGTACAGCACGACTGAAGGTTATTTGCCTTTGAGAGAATATATTGCTGAGAGATATCGTACGAAAAAAGGGTTAAAAGTAGGTCCTGACGAGATATTGATTACAAATGGTTCGCAGCAGGGCATTGACTTGATTGGTAAGGTATTTTTAGACAAAGGGGATCAGATTGTTATGGAACGCCCGGGCTATCTGGGTGCCATACAGGCACTTTCTATGTATGAACCAATATATCGATCCATACCGCTGCTTGATGACGGAATAGATACGGATTTGCTCGAAACAACATTCAGAGGGGGTGGAATAAAACTATTTTACACAGTCCCCAATTTTCAGAACCCTTCAGGAATCACCTATTCCGGGCAAAAAAGGAGGGATGTTGCCGATATCCTTAAAAAACATGGTGTGATTTTTATTGAGGACGATCCTTATGGCGAATTAAGGTTTATAGGGGAAGATTTGCCTTCGATGGGTACTTACATAGAAGATAATATAATTCTATTAGGCACATTTTCAAAAATCATAGCGCCGGGATTGAGGCTCGGATGGATCTGCGCAAAAAAAGATATTATGGAACGGATAATCGTCGCAAAGCAGGCGTCTGACCTCCATTCAAATCAGCTTTCGCAGAGGGTGATTTATCAATATTTGATCGATAATGATATTGATAGACATATAATGAGAATAAGAGATGCTTATAAAAAACGGAGAGACTTGATGGTGTCTATGATAACAGAACACTTTCCAGAGGAAATCAGATGCACAGAACCTGATGGGGGGATGTTTTTATGGATAACACTTCCGGAGAGGATTTCATCATTAGACTTGTTCAATCTTGCAATACAAGAAAACGTCGCATTCGTGCCCGGAAACGCATTCTATGTTGATGGGGGCGGGAATAATACGTTAAGATTAAATTTTTCAAATTCGGATGAAACAAAAATTGAAGAAGGGATAGAACGATTAGCAAATATCATAAAAACGCTATGACCAGCAATAGCAATCCACCAGGGGGCATAACATCCCAACAATCAGCGAAAAGATACTGAGCCGGGCATCAGAAACCGAGGCACTGGCTGGCGACTTCGTGCTCGCAGATATCGACTGTGCGATGGCGCACGACGGAACGAGCGTGCTAGCTGTCAAAGCATTCACAGAGATGGGTGCAGGCAGGGTCTGGAATCCCGACCGGATTGTGATCCCGTTCGATCACATTGTACCGTCAAATAAGGAGACCACATCAGAGCTTCAGCGCATGATACGGGAGTGGGCGCGAGATCAGGGGATCTCTAACCTGTTCGAGATCGGTGAGGGCATCTGCCACCAGGTTATGGCAGAGCGGTTCGCACGCCCCGGAATGTTGATCGTCGGCGCAGACTCGCATTCATGCACGTACGGCGCGCTCGGAGCGTTCGGAACGGGAATCGGCGCAACCGAGATGGCAGAGGTCTTCGCATCCGGCAAGCTCTGGTTCAAGGTGCCGCAGTCGATCAGAATCACGGTGGACGGCGCGCTCCCGGATATGGTGAGCGCAAAGGACGTTACACTGCATATTATATGCAGAGTCGGCGCAGGGGGCGCAACATACAGGGCGATTGAGTATTATGGCAAAACAATCGCAGATCTCTCGATTGCAGGCAGAATGACGCTCTGCAACATGGGTGTTGAGATGGGCGCAAAGGCAGGAATCGTCCCTCCGGACGATGTGACGTTTGGTTTCACAGGAGAGCAATCCAATTGCGTCTATGCTGACTCTGATGCGACGTACGTTGACGAACTCTTCTTTGATGTGGCAGATCTTCCACCGCAGGTCGCACTTCCCCATGCTGTTGACAACGTGCATCCTGTGACCGACGTTCTGGGGACTCATGTTGATCAGGTCTTTATCGGATCGTGCACGAACGGCAGGCTCGATGACCTGAACGCGGCTGCGGAGATTCTCCGCGGGAAGCATGTCGCTGTTCGGACGATCATTGCGCCCGCATCCAGATCGGTGCTTCTGGCCGCAATTGAGACCGGAGTTGCAAGCACGCTCCTTTCAGCAGGCGCTGTGATACTCCCGCCCGGATGCGGTCCGTGCCTTGGTGCGCATCAGGGCGTGCTCGGCGAGGGCGAGGTCTGTCTCTCGACAGCCAACCGCAACTTCAAGGGACGGATGGGCACAGGCGGATTCATCTATATTGCGTCGCCAGAGACCGCGGCTGCGACTGCGCTTGCGGGGGAGATCGCGGACCCGCGGGGTTCTTATTGAGTCTCTGCGAAATCAGAGAGCTTCGGAGAGTCGAACTCCAATCGAAACTCCTTAGCCCGCTTATCTGCAAGCTTCGCATACTCACAATCGATCTCGTAGCCAACGTAACGGCGGTTCGCCTTTATCGCTGCGATCGCGGTCTGCCCGCTCCCCATAAACGGGTCTAGAACGACCTCACCCTCGAACGTATATAGCTGAATCGTCCGGTAAGGCAGTTCCACCGGAAACGGTGCCGGATGCCCGATTTTCTTTGCAGATTCCGACGGAAATGTCCAGATGCTCTTTGTAAGCTCGAGAAATTCGTCCCGTGATATCGTGTTCTCTCGTTTCAGAGGATTCTTCCTACCGAATGTGTTTTTGGAGAAGATCAGGATATATTCATGCACGTCCCGGAGCGTCGGGTTTGAAGCGGACTGCCAGCTCCCCCATGCGGTGGAGGAACCTGCGCTGGACGCCTTATCCCAGATGACCTCACCTCGCATCAGAAATCCGAGTTCGATCATGTCCTCGGCAATCATTGCGTGAAGCGGGATGTATGGCTTTCTTCCAAGGTTTGCAACGTTGATGCAGGCGCGTCCGCCTGGCACAAGGACTCTGTGAACCTCACCCCATACTCGCTTCAGGAATTCGCGGTAGTTTTCGAGAGTTAAGTTCTCATCGTATTCCTTTCCGACATTGTAGGGTGGAGAGGTTACCATCAGGTGAACGCTGCTATCTGGCAGTTCGTCCATTGATTCGGAGGATTTCCGGATAATTCCGTTCAAGGATTCGGGAAGGATCGGGTTTTCCACGTATCCGACCTTCTCCTCCTTCGGTAGACTTTCGTACAGCTTGCTCGTATAAAATGCTGTAGAATCGTGGTTCATTCTACCTGATGTGCCGAAAGAACTTGTCTTTGTGCCGCGTCGTTTATTATCCAACTTTATCATCCTTTTATTGGACGTTGAGTTAAACACAGGTCCATGTTTGTCCCGGACTTGCCCTCACCCCTCAACCACCCTTCATGATGTTACCCTGCTTGATATTTTTTAATGGGCGTGAACCACTATTGTTTCACTGCCGTTAAAAGACAACGCACTGAAACATTACTTCCGGTGGCATATATTTGGGATGCTCCTCCCGGATAAAATCTTAACTCGGTTAAACTGGGAGCGACTTCAGAAGCAAGTCGGCAGCTAATTAATAACATCTCTTTGAAGCAAAGAGTGGATCGTTCTTGTTCTGTTTTATTACTTTTTTGGGGCTGCACGGTGTGCACAGTATAAACGGTATGATCGTGCGTAGAGCCGCTCATTCGGAGTTCTGAGTCAGACAATATTAATCTCACAGTTTCTTCCCCAATAGAACTCACTTGTCCAACCATT
>DAOUXE010000101.1 GCA_030666765.1 Methanosarcinales archaeon | reverse complement strand
TATCTCGAAATCGAAGATCTCATGTTTTACCCCGATCTCGTCTGCCACCTTTATGGCATCCTTTAGTCCGCGGCGCCCGAGTAGCCCCGAGTCAGCGGTCACTGCGAGTACGTCTGCACCGCTCTCTTTCGCGACAGATGCGAGAACGGAACTGTCCACGCCGCCAGAGAACGCAATCAGGATGCTTCCGCGTTCTGCAATCACATCGATTACGTGCTTTGTCTTCTGCAGTGTTTCGTTCATTAGGGGGTATCATCTCGACGTTGGTGCTCGGATTAAACACTTACGTGTTTACGGGTATCTGAACTACGAAGTCACGCAATATCCAAAATGGCAGAGTACACAAAGCCAAATACACCATATTATTCGACGTGCGTGTCAACCTTCTGTTTTTGAAACACACCATATTTTTCTTCTAGCTCATAAAGAAATCCTTCGCGATCTGATAAATACTTTTCACCCAACTCTTTACGAATTTTTCGCTGAAATTCCACAGCATCAAACTTCTTTTTCATGGATAACCTCCCGTGGACTTCTTATCTCCAACATGTGGTAGCCTAACTTTAAATTGACTGAATTGAAAGCATGAATACGATCGATATTCACAATGTGCCGGAAGTTCCAGCTAACCAGCACATCCACTCGCTCCACTGATGCGATTGCTATGTGCTGAGCATCTGTTATGTGTCTGGCACCCACGGCCCTGTCATCGATATAATTCTGTGCAAGGCTTTCTGCTTCCTCTGTGAGAAAAACATTCTCTATATTAGTGAGGGGAATAGACAATAATATATTTTTTACACTTTCCGGAGCTCCTTCGATCTCTCGTCGAGTAAGGTTGGATACAACGGCAGTTTTTAATCCTTGTCGAAACTCCTCAAATAGTTGAATAGACCAACTACGGAATTCTTCGTCCTCGCATCCGCCAGTGACCGAAGTATCGATATAGGCTCGCTGTTTCGTTTTATTCACCCCGCTTATTTATTAGAGGCATGCATTTCAGATGGCATACTATATCTGAATTCTCTACTTAATGATACCTCCTACTGCCATCCCGCCCTGACATGCCCCTGTATGACTGCCCATGAATCAAAAAAAGATAGGGGGGTGAAACCGCTGAGGGTTTGCCATAAAATAACCTGTTAAAATTCGTATCATCCACCCATCTATCCATCCGTGATAAAATCGGAAAAAGAGGATCTTGAATGGTACGGATAAGCGAATTGTGCGAATGTCGTGGATGTGGGGCCCCATCAGATAACTTTGTTAGTACTTACCCAAAATTGTGTTAATATTAGCATATAAAAATCAGAGCCCACTCGGAAAAAATAAAAAGTCTCAGCAAGAGGTTTGCCAACCCTCTGGTGGAGCGATAGCCCTATATCGCGGATAGTTCACCGTGCAATCGCGATTGTGACCTTACCATACTTTCTCTTCTCAAGCACCAGCTCCTTTTTGCCAGAGAGCGCAAGTGCAGACGGCTCTGCCACGCCAACAAGACCAAACCTGTTAGCCTCGGACGGAGACCGTGGCTCATAAGCGTTAATCGTCTCATCGTCAAGGAATACGATCTCGCGTCCGAGCGACCTTACCACCTCCTTGATGCCTGGCTCGTTCTCTTTGAGCAGTGATGATGCAAATATCCGCACATCAGCAATCCCGATCCCTGCATCGCAGAGCGCAGACTCGATGGCAGCAGAGACCTCCTCGCTGGTAACGCCGCGCCTTGATCCGATTCCGATGATCATTTCCTCCATAACCCATCTTCGTCACTATGAATAAAAAACGCTATTCATGGACTACACCAATTTTCAAATCTGTTCTACATCATTTTGACCCCGATTGATTTCAAATGACTGTTCATTCCCAAATATTTGCAGTTAAACATCTCCAGAATGTTTTTTGCACATTTGTCATGGTCGTAAATTTCAGTTCTTCTTTTTTTGGGTGTGTTTGTAAATACGTAGTCTGTTCTACTTATACTATGTGTAACAGGTAGTATAAAAGGGTTGTGGTATTGAATTCTGTTCTACAATTAAAAAATTTGAGAAAGTGTTCTACTGGTGGAAACCGAGATGCGTGGACGTTATGGGAAGTTATTTGTGGGATGAAAACAGTGAATTTGGGGGCGATACTGGAGAACATGGGCCATAAGCCTCACTCATGCCGCAGCGCGTCCACCGGATCCATCTGCGATGCGGACCGGGATGGCAGGAATCCGGCGAGAACCCCGATCGAGAACGAGAAGAGGAGCGCGAACGCGGTAAGCTCCCACGAGATCCATGCATGTAAGAGACCAACCCCCATCTCCTTTCCGATAATCTCCACCATGATTGCCATCCCGAAACCGAGTATGATCCCAATCAAACCCCCAATTACTCCAATCAGACCGGATTCTACCAAAAAAAGCATCAATATCGTATTGTTCTCTGCTCCAAGTGCTTTGTATATCCCGATCTCCCTTGTCCTCTCCACGACTGAAGTGTACATCGTATTCATGATCCCAACACCGCCTACAAGAAGCGAAATTGCTCCAATCCCTATCAGAACGGCGGATACCGCTGAAAGTATTCCACCAACGGTCTCTGAGAGTTGTGCTGCGGTCATGACCGTGAAATCCTCCTCATCATGCTCATCTTCAAGTCGATCACTGATACGATCTGCAACATCTTCAGGATCGGCTCCTTCCTTTATCTTCGCGAAGAAGAAGTCGTATTCATTGCTCACGTCGAAAAGTCGCTCTGCATCATCGATGCTCATAACGATAGTCATGTCATCATCCCGGTTCCCGATCTCCTCCATGATCCCAACTACCTTGAACCCCTGATCCTTGATCTCGATCTTATCGCCTATCTTGACCTCTTTGTAGGTATCACCGACTTTAAAAGTTTTATGTGCAGTCCAGTAACCAATCGTTATCTTATGGGTATCCTTATCCTCCAGATTCCTTCCTGATTCGAGTTCATATCCCTGGACATCGAAATACGCGTCCTCTGCTATCGAGGGCACCATGCCGACAACCGACGCAGTGGCATCGATATCCTTGTAGGTTATAAGCGAGGTACGGTAGACCATGTAACAGTTCGCATCGACCCCCCGCACATTCTCGACAGCCCTCACATCCCGGTCAGTGAAGTACGTCGATGCGGAAGCCGGACCACCTAACGCGCCGCCCGGCGGCACCGGCATGATTATAATCTTGTTGACGCCCATCTTCCCGATCTGCTCGTCCATATAGACCTGCATCCCGACTCCTATCGAGATCAATCCAACGATAGCCATTATCCCGATCACTATGCCGATGATCGTCAGGTAACTCCGGGTTTTCCGCTGTACCAATCCCCTATAGCAGAACCGGAAGTAATCCGAGAATTTCATTTGGATATGATCCTTTTAATGCGTTTTCTAAAGAGGTATACAAGCAGCAGAACGAGTGCTGCGATGATTATCCCTGTATAGTCCCCACTCTTTGGTGTAATCGCTTTCATCTCTTTGGAAGTGTAGACTTTTATCGGTATTTCTGTCGTCAGACTATACGTATTACCGTAATCATCATCGTAATTCACATCTAGAGTCACATTACTGCAGTCTGATGAATTAGTCAGTATCCTGAAATCGACAGTATCGTAATCATCGTTATCGATGTCGCCGATGTATCTCGTGTCGCTGTCGATCAGTTCGAACCGATCCCCATCCGCTATCGTCAACACGACGTGCTTTGCCTGAGAAAGCCCGCAATTTGCAACGCCGATGGTGATCTCTCCGACCGTGCCATCAGTGAGTTCGTCCTGCGAATCGAGATAGACCAAGAGCGTGTTTCCGCTCGATACCGGAACCAGCACCGAATAGCGTTGCGCTGGCTGCATTCCGTGCGTCTCGTTCTCGTAATAAATCGCGATCGGCAGTGGGTGCTGGGATGGTGTGATGGTATCGACGAAGAAACCGGACTCGATGAGTACAGTCTCACCAGGTGTTACTGTGTCGATGTAGTAGATAGACGTCTTCGGAAGGATGATAGTTTGATTTCCAAAAAAAACTTTTACATTCTTTGCAGGCCCGGTTCCCACATTTTTAATCGAGAATTTTGCATCAAACTCAGATTTGAGGTCTGCTTCCGGGATGTCGGCATCGAGGAGGACGAGGTCGGGATGCCCCATCACCCTGATCGTGAGTTCGATCATGCTCTTCGTGGTGAGATAAGGACGGTCAGAATCAAAATCCCCGCTATAAGTGATATTAAGCTCGAGCGTGTACTCGCCAGACCTTGCGTCGGGATCCACAGTAAAGTGGTACTCAGTATTCGCAGTCTCGCCGCATCTGAGTTCAGGGAGCGTCTGGATTTCTTCATCGATCTCTTCCAGTTCAAATGGTTCCGGAACATTCAGATACCAGATGATATTCTCTGCCGGTTCGTCCCCATGGTTCGTTGTCTTGATTAGCAGCGTAACCTCCTCTCCAGGTTGCGCAGGATACGGGATCTGCTGGAATAGGCTTGCAGAGAGCGCAGGAGCATCAGTAGGATATGGCGTTGATGAGCTGTATGTGTGGGTCCTTGTTTTGACTGTAGCATCTGCAACACCTGCATGAGCTGCCACGAGTGCCAGACTTACAATTATAAGTAGCGCAAACCGGTTCATAGACGTTGGTTTGTATCTAATGATATATATGCTGACCGATCAACACGGTCTGGTTTGGAGACCTCGCTGTTGCCGCCAACAAATTCCTTTTCAAGATCTTTCAGGTCAAAGAGCAGTACATTATCCTTTGCAGCTAGTTTTTTCATCCTTTTAGTAAATTCTGATCTCGATATCAAGCAATAAATCTCTTTCCCCCCATAACCCTCCATCTTATAGATCTGGCCTTGTCAACGAAGTTCAGATAAACATCCGTATCAAACATCTTGTTTGTATATTTACATTCACATAACAATATCTTCTTTATAATATCATTTAGGGCAACTATATTAATTTCGCAGCCCCGGTACCACCATGATCAGATTCTGATGAACTCTAATGGTTTCTTCATCAGTAAAAATTCGATGCAAATCTTTTCAAACACATGCGAGCATATTTCGTTAGGGCTTGCCAGAAAATAACCTGTTAAAATTCGTATCATCCACCCGTCTATCCACCCGTGATAAAATTGGCAAAATGGATCGTGAATGGCGCGAATAAGCGAATTGTATAAGTGTCATGGATGTGGAGCATTACTAGATAACTTGGCTCTTTTGTAATTCCCGTGAAATTGATCTCCATGATAAATCAAGTAAATAAGGAGTACCCTTCTATATCAAGATGTATACGCTGAAATAGATGTTTAACATTAAAAACTCCATAACAGCGACGTTTAATCACCTTAATCTTGTTATTCAACCCTTCTACGAATCCGCTAGTTTGCCTACTTATAAAGTAGTTTACAATCTCACACATCCGCTCATCTAATGTCGATAAAAAGTTGTTGAAACAAGTCAATCCACTTTTTG
>DAOUXE010000031.1 GCA_030666765.1 Methanosarcinales archaeon | reverse complement strand
AGATTATTAGTTGTGAGTTCCCTAAGTCCCCGACACAATACGGTAAACTCACCCTGATCGCTGAGCATGATATTCCCATTGATTCTGAGCCTGATGATCCGGAGAATGAGCTGCCCGGATTCACAGCAATGGCCGCAGCCACCGGATTGTTAGCGGCATATTCGAGGAAAAGAGTATGAGAGGAGTCATGCTCACGTTTACACGAAACCCGCACCACATACCACAAGCATCCCGTACCAGACATACCTTTGAATTTGTATAAGTTTACCCGGTAAGGCTCAACACATCGTTTACAATTTTGAAGATATAGTCGTCGAAAAGCCGTGACGCACCTATGATCGTGTTATGGTAAAACAAAACGAACCGTACACGGGAGAAGAACAGAAACGCATTAATGTGGTCAATCGACATCAGAGGGGCGAACGTCCCTCCAAAATTTGCAAAAGTGTTGGCAGATCAAGAGTATGGCTACGAAAGTGGATTGGGAGATATGACAATTCCGATAAAAGCAGTAAAAAGAAGTGATTTCGGGATGAATCCAGAGCACCGAAGAAGGTTCATAGAAAAACAGATTCGGAGGTGGAACAACTCATAATATACCCCACACCGTCACAGATTGAGATTTTTCAAACTCATGATATTGAATTTGTGGAATTCGTGATAAAATCATAACCAAGAGATCATGAATGACGCGAATTACACGAAATTGGTTGCCACAAAATAGAGTGTTTTCACTGGAGTTTTCGATTATACCTCCTGCCCGAACATCCCTCGAACCAATAAACTCAGTGCCGGAAGTCTCTGGCACCACCACAAACCATAATAGTTCTCCCCTATAGTTCCGCTCTCAGATCCCCGTTTAACCCAAAAGACATAAAATACCCAAAAAACAAAATAAAATAAAAAGTAGGCATCACGCCTACTCATTTCTTCTTCGCCAGTACATCGTAATGACCAGCGCAGTCACAGCAAGCAGCACTCCGAATCCGGGAATGTTCTTGCCAGCTGGTGTCGCCTCCACCTCTGCCGGACCCTCCTCTATCTGCGTTGCCACAACAGTCGGCGTCACCTTCACAACCTTCCCTGGCGGTGTTCCATGACAGACCGTACACGCTGGCGCAGTAGCACTGACCCCGATCTTTGAGAGCAGGTGTATGTTCACTGCATCGTGGCAGTTGCTGCACAGCGGAATGATGATCTTGTCATCTGACGTAAGGTGGCACATATCGCATCCCACATTGATCGGAATATGCAGATTATGCGGGATCTCCGCAGGTGTTGAGTTCGGTGCGGTTCTGTGGCACTTGTAGCAGCCAGTTGGATCGGACAGATCTCCGTGTATGCTCGCAGCATCGTCATAGTCGTGACATGCCTGACACGTGATCGTCATGCCTGCTGATTTCGTAGGCACTACGATGTCAGGCGCAGTCTTGTGACACTTCTCACAACTGCCCATACCCTCACCGTGCACGGCAATGATATCTCCGTGACAGTGTGCGCATACGAGTTCCTTGCCTCCGAAAAGATCGTAGTGCACGTTATCAAGATCGCCAGTGTGACAGATTGCGCAGTCTGCGCCCTTTGAGACATCATGCACATCATGTATCGGACCTGCGTGACATTTAGTGCACTGTGGTATACCGATCTCGAATGCTTCTCCGTGACATGCCTCACAGGTCACCCTTCCGGCATCCAAGCCATCTTCATGGATGACGTGTGGATTTCCGGCATGACAGTCTTCACAGTTGACATCCGCAGCTTCCAGTGTCACTGATGCGAACTGGGTATTGGTAGCGACCTCCGCGCCATACGCTACTGTGACCGTTAATGCAACTATAATTACGACCGCCAAAAAAGTATTACAAGATTTACTTGTCATCTCATATCACATCCTTGTCTTTATTTCTGATCTGAACTAACATTGGAATTAGCACCTTTTCAATTATGTGCGGATGCTTATATGTTTTTCTGCGCAACACTTAAATCCATAGAGTATGTATGGTTATGAATATGGCAAAGTCACATGGTGAACGGAGAAAGACCCGACACAAATTAAAGAAACCATCGAGAAAAAGAGGGTTGTCAGCGATCAGTAAGGCGATTCAGGAGTTTGAAACAGGAGATATGGCTCATATCATCCTCGATCCGAGCATACACAAGGGAATGCCGAACCCCAAGTTTCATGGACGCACTGGCAAGGTCACAGCGCGGCGCGGTCGCGCATATCTCCTTTCAGTACGCGACGGCAATGCCACAAAAGAAGTTATCGTATATCCACAGCACTTAAGTCCACAGCAGTAGTAGCAGTATGAGTAGCGAGGTTTGGTATGATCGTAAAAAATGTTATCAATGAGGAGCTTCTGACAATTCCGGAGGCGAAAGAACTTCTGGATCGTATCAAGGAAGAGAGGGCAGAAGAAGTGGAAGGGCTTGGTTACGAACTCAAAAAAGCGATTCGCCATATCGATGCATTCTCAAAGAGCGATGCTAAAAAATCTCGCGCTTTGGTTACCGATCTGATGGAACTTGAGAAGATGAAACCTGAAATCGCAATCAGGATTGCAGATATTCTTCCTGAAACGAGGGATGAACTTCGCAGCATCTATGCGAAGGAGCGGTTTATATTGACTACCGAGGATCTGGACCGGATGCTGGATCTCGTGGCTGACGTAGCGTAAGGCGAATTGGTGACCCGGGTGTTCCGATGCTAAACAGCGATAAGAGAGCCGGAAAGGAGGAGTATGCGTGGATTCTGGATTATCTCCCGTACGGGGATTCGAGTGACAACAGACCCGTGTACCAGAAGAAGCCGTCCATACAGGGGATCGGTGAGAAATACTTTGTTCTGGTCGAGATGGTGCCTACCGAAGGAGGGGCCATACAGATTGGCGAGCGTGTCTGTATCGGAAATAAAGAGCGCAATGTGATCGATCATGTGAAACGTAGACTGGAGTACGGATCCCTCACACGCGGTGCGCAGAGCGAACTCATCTATGTGCTGGAAAAGATCGTTCTGAACGATGAAACGCGTTTTATCAAATTCATAAACGCTGCCTATCCGATATCTACCAGACAGCACATGCTCGAACTGCTGCCAGGGATCGGGAAGAAACTGATGTGGGCGATACTTGAAGAGCGGAAAGCCGGAAATTTCAAAAGTTTCGAGGACTTAACACAGAGGGTGAAGGGTGTACACAGACCAGAAACCATCTTTGCGCATCAGATCGAGAATGAACTCATGAACAATGTCAGGTACCGGTTGTTCACCACGAAACCTCCGGAACCCTCCCGAAAGAAAGACAGACGATGAAGCGATAATGGCAATATCCGATCAACACATCCTGATCGATGACCCGGTTCTGTACAACATCATAGAGTACGCAGATCTCCATCATCGTGACGTAGTGCTGGAGATCGGTGCCGGAACTGGAGTTCTCACAGAGGAACTCAGGAAGCGCGTGAGGAAGGTTTTCGCAATCGAATTAGATGCAGCATTTGCCGGACTGTTGAACCGACGCTTCGAGAACACAAACGTGGAGACTATACATGGCGATGTGCTCAAAATCGATTTTTCAAAATCCGAGTTCAAGTTCGGTTTCAACAAAATCGTTTCGAACCTTCCGTATTCGATCTCTTCAGAGATCACATTCAAGCTACTCAAGCATCCCTTCGATATGGCGGTTCTGATGTACCAGTACGAGTTTGCAAGGCGGATGGCGGCACCTCCCGGATCAAAAGAGTATGGCAAACTCTCAATCTGTGTCCAGTACCGCGCTCTTGTGGAGTTGCTTGAGATTGTACCTCCGGAAGCATTCTCGCCAGAGCCGGGTGTACGGTCAGCAATCGTAAGAGTAACCCCGCATGCACCTGAATACGACGTCTTGGATCCCTGGTTCTTCTCGAAATTCTTAACAGCAGTATTTTCGCAGCGCAGAAAGAAACTTAAGAACTCGATCACAGCGTTCACCGGTGTCAAGGATCTTAAGAATCTTGGGCTCTCTGGCGAGGTGCTGGATAAGCGTCCCGAAGAACTGCCTGCTGCCGAACTGGCTTTACTATCTGAGAAATGTATGATGGCTCGCCATGAGCGATCCACCGGTGCTGCCACATCTAGCAGGACCGAGCATTATAGGGGGAATCAAAGGTGACCTACACACACATCGATGTCGAACATGAGTATAAGAGGCAGACACTCCATATCTTGATCGGTATGGTTGTCCTCGCGTTTCCGTTCCTGCCTTTACAGTATCTCGTACTACTATCGCTTCTCTTATTCCTCTTCGTCCTGTTACTACCGCGGTCAGGTGGGCTCTTTGGAATCCTGACATATCACAGGTCGGGTGTAGCCATCGAAAGACCCATGGGCGCGATCTGTCTCAGCGGGAGCATGTTGCTTCTGCTTCTGATCGCATGGACGCTCACATTCACAGGATATGAGTTTCCAGTCTTCATCATCGGAGGTGCGATAGCGATCACCACCTTCGGCGACGGTGTCGCAACGATCCTGCGTGTTGCCAATCAGGCAAGGTACGGGGCACTCGGTAACATCAAGTACCCAGAACGCGGATACTCTCTGGGAAGGACAAAACCTGAGTCAATCAAGGTCAGTTTAACGCTTCTCTTCACCGGAACCGTCTTTTCATTCCTGATCGGATGCTGGATACTGTACTGGACCGAGCCCACATCATTTCCGGTGTCGCTCCAGCTAATATTCTTCATCTCAGTCATAGGCGCCATAACAGGTGCGCTTCTCGAATGCATCTCGACAAAGGTTCATGACAACATCACGGTTCCGATTGGCTCTGCGATGGTGATGTGGCTCTTCTTCAGTTTCGGATATTCAGTCCCATATCAATCGATGCTGCTCGCGCTTGCTTTCGCACTGATACTTGGGTATCTGGCATATAAGGCAGGGATTGCTGATATCTCGGGGCTGCTCAGCGCAACTCTTGTCGGAGTTCTGATCATCGTATTCACGGATATCTGGTGGTTCCTGCTTCTCCTGACATTTTATTTGCTAGGGGGTGGATTTACAAAGTACAAATACGAGTATAAGCAGTCGCTCGGGATTGCGCAAGGGAAAGGAGGCGCGAGGGGTTATAAGAATGTCTTTAGCAACAGCATCGTTGCGATCGCTGCAAGCATCTGCTATCCGATATTCCCGGAGGTGGCAACCACGATCCTTTACGTGTACCTTGGCTCGGTTGCAACAGCAACTGGCGACACGCTTGCAAGTGAGATCGGGACGACGTACGAGGGAAGTCCCCGCATGATCACCACACTTGCGAAAGTTGACCCCGGTGTCGATGGGGGCGTATCTTCACTCGGTGAGACTGCTGCGCTATTTGGATCTCTTGCAATCGCGCTTCTCGCGCTCCTCTTTGGGGTGATCGAGGCAGACGCTGCAGGTATCCTCGGAATGTCTATCGTTGTCATAAGCGGATTTCTCGGCACGAACATCGACAGTCTTCTCGGCGCAACCCTGCAGCAGCGGGGTATCCTCTCAAATAACGGTGTGAACGTGGTATCAACCGCTATCGGTGGCATCGTGGCTGGTGCGATCTGGATGGCTCTGGCGTGACGCTGGTGTCGGTGTTCTTGTGAAGACGCTGCATCCGATCTTGAGAATGATGCATAACGTGGGTGGTGTTTTTTCGAGTTGGTGAGAAGTGTTTCGTCATATCAGCTCAACGCCACCAGGTTAACAGCTCCATTTGATGCGGAAGTTGATCGATCTCCAAAACATGGGTGGCTACAAAGTATGTTATTTCTTGTATGATGCACGTCACGAACAGCGCACACACATCCGATTACTTCGTTCATCTCTTCCATTTTGCACGAAAACCAAGATACAGAAGCAGCACACCAACAAAAACCAGCATAACACCAATCACAAGATGCATTTCTACCGGAATAGTGATCCCTTTCATTGCCGGTGCTGCCGGCGCAAGCATATCCTTGGCAGCACGGTACATCTCCGCGATTCCACCGATCAGGGTCAACGTCCCGGATATAAGCAAAAAGAGAATTCGGGTCTGCTTGTGTGGATGCAAAACACCTCTACCTTTGTGGGTAAGTTCCCAATAAACCCATTTGCGGCTATCATCTTTTTTTTACAAAACCTGCCTCAGCTAATCTTGTTAAATGCTCATGTACAGTGGATTTAGAAAGATTCAACACCTCTGATAATCTTGTTGCAGTCATACTCCCTGTGGAATCGAGTGATTTGAGAATGGCAACTCTCGTATCGGATGACAAAACATCAATAGAATCTTTGTCTATGATAATCTCTTCTGGTGGCATAAAATCACAAGAGTTCCGCATCGGTTATATCTCTTTTCGATCATTCATTCGAGGCTCCTTGCCATTTCAATTCACTCCCATACATGTTCCAGACCCATGCCCATGTATAATCCACGAATACAACAGAACTCTCCCGTTCTATGTATATGGCACGCACATCCTTCAATGTACCCATCCCTGTAGTTATATCAGTGGGTCTCGAGAACTCCAGTTCGATATAATCAGCACGTTTCTTTCGCTCTGGCATATTCCAATCCTCTTCGACACCTTTAATCCTACCATTTATACTTTTTGTGATATTTAATATCTCACCTCTTGCTTCACGATATCCTTCTGATCCGGACGTTAACACAATGCTTTCACCACCCTCATACCCGATGGTGATTTTATCAGTGCGTGGATATTCAAAATACCAGTATCCTGCAAGGATGGTGAGCAGAATTATCACTATTACTTTTAATATTTTCATATCTTCTGACTCCATTTTAAATTATAAAAATAAAAAAGGGGAAACATTAAAATAATTCCCCATCCTGTACGGCACGTACATACCCGGTAAATGGCACTATGCCGTCGATCTCTTTATTCGTCGCATCTCCTTCGAACACGTACACAGGAAGCACATATTCCTGTCTGCTATCTGCAGGTTCCATCCAGTATGCTAAATACACCTCTTTTATGGTCACCTCATCGCCAGCGGCGCGGGTAGCGACCATGACATTGCCAGCAACCAGATCCTCGTATGCTGCTTCTGGCGTTTTGAGTGCAACATCCTTGTACGGCTCTATATCCCTCCATACCCTGAATAGCCCAACAACTTCGCTGTTATCTCCGATGAAAACCTTTAACTTATTTCCCGGACCGACAACTGGAAGATTGTTAATCTTTCGTGCAAATAGCGCCTGAAGAGTTACGTTATATGAAGATACAACTTCATCTGAACCCTTCACGGCAGTTGTCTGCTGATCTGCGATTACTCTATCGAATACCGCACCTTCTGGAAGTATATCTCGGTTATGAAGGAATTCGGTAGCTATCCTCTCTGCATCGTCATCAGAAGGCAGATCCGGTTGCAAGTCCACTACAGGATGCATCTTATCCAGTACACAGTACCATATTCCCCCGGAATCCATATAAACCTGCAGATGCCGCCTCTCGATCTCATCCACCATGCCTATGGTGCCAGGATTTGAATCACCAGCACTGCCCGTGAATTCCAGTTTCCTGCCAATCCCTTCTACGTATTCTGGAGTAACTTCAGGAGTTCTTACCTCAAACACCTTAATTGTATCATTCACTACAGGAAATGATGCCGCAAGTGTGAAGGTTTGTGCACTGCCTGATTTGGTTGCGGTGACATGCGATTCAGACGGCCCATAGAATGGATGAACTGTCTGGATAACGGATGCCAACATGACTATTGCCAGTAGGCCAAGTATAATTTTTCTCATCTGTTACACCTCCTTAGTTACAGTTGTATGTCCAGTAGGTATATGACCCATCGACAGGTGGATCGGTAATGACTGAGCCCTGCCCCCAGATATAGTCGGTTCCACAATCTGTGTTCTCTCCATTCACCCGGAGCGTGGTACCGGCACCATGATGCACATCCATGCCATAAAACCATGAATTCTTTACGGTGTATGCATCATCACCAGCACCATCATCGATGAGATAATCTGCCCAATGTTTGCCATTATCAAAGTCGTTCGCTGTTGTGGAAAAGCCGCAGATCAGGTGTATTCCGTTCAATGGATATGCGAAGTATGAACTGCCAGCATAGCAGCAATCCAGACCGATCCACTCGAGGTCATAATCACCCCATTGAGCCTCATTGTAATACACCTTCTCCCATACCGTGGAAATATCCAGTTTGTTTGAATGTCCGTGTCCCGAATACAATGCAATGTCAACAGCATCGATATACGAGGAATCCTGCCCCGCAGATTCGAAGTGTGTTGCCTTTGCATTGCTATTTCCCTTGTTGAACCTTTTTGTCCAACCGATGTTACCAAGTCTATTGTATAGACCGTTGGCAGAGTCATCGCAATTGCTTAGATCGCTATATGGATAAGTATAATCATTTACCCATTCAACCCCAACCTCAGGATATGAAGCGTCGTTGTCGTCCCCAGATCCTGCGATTGCGTTTGACATTGCAGCCAACGTTACAAGCAGTGCTGTTGCCACTGCTCT
>DAOUXE010000114.1 GCA_030666765.1 Methanosarcinales archaeon | reverse complement strand
TACTTTTGCTACTTTATTGTTCGGTGAGCACTTAGTTTTGATCCTCTGCAATCTCAAGTATCCTCGGCAACCCTTCCCTCGCGCCAACCATCTCTATGCACTTCGCGGCAACAAAGTTCCCGAGACGCCCGCACACACCAAGCGGTTCATCCGCCAGCAGCCCATACAGAAATCCGGCACAGAATGCATCCCCGGCACCGGTTGTATCAACGACCCTCGCAGAAAACCCCGGAATAGCTAGCTCTGCACCCGGTGTTCGGATGTAGCACCCATCTCCGCCAAGCGTCACCACAACAATCTCAGATCCAACCTCATTTAACTCTCCTGCTCCCTTTCTGTAGCCGAATCCTGTAAGCATCTCTATCTCATCGCGATTTAAGAAGACGACTCTGGCATTTGAGATGATCTCCCTGAGTGCATCAACCCCCCTCCTAACATAGAGCATCCCTGGAGCAAAGGAGATCTCGGCTCTCGATCGGTCGAGAATCTCGCTCTGTACATCAATTACGGTTTTGCCGACAAAGGAAGATAGGTGCAGGTATTTCGCATTTTTTACGTAGGATATAGTCTCTGACGTTACCGAGAGCGCATCGTTCACACCGGGATGCACATACATCGAGCGCTCGCCGCCGGGGTCAACAAGCACGATCGCGCTGCCGGTTCTGCCACGGGCGACCTCGATTCCTTGAGTGTCCACACCTTCTTTAGCCATCTTTGAGCGCAGATATGTGCCATCGGCATCGTCTCCAACCCTTCCGATGAACCCTGTTTTTATGCCGAGTCTGGCAAGAGCCGCGATGGTGTTTGCAGCAGAGCCACCCGGCTGCTCGCTCACAGAATGGACCCCGATCTCCTCTCCTGCCGCCCCGATCCGATCGACGAGGTAAAGTTTGTCGATATTCAGTGCGCCGATGCCGATGACCTCAACCATGTGCCGCCCCCACCGTTTTGACATTCCTGTAGGTATGATTATCACTGCTGGCAACCGATCCATTGAGTCCTTTGAGCAGTGAATGGGGGAAAACAGCGCAATCAATACCAGTCATGCATTGTTGAGCGCAACCATCATATCCTGTACGAATGGCTCAGCCCCGCCTTTGTAACCGGTACGGTATGTTTCCGTACCGTCCGATTTGAGAAATACGATGGCAGGCACTCCAGGACGGGGGTTGGTCGGCGTAGGGGAGTTGTATTTTGCAGAAAGGTCGCGGCGTTTATCGGCATTGAATTTTATACACACGAACTTATCTGCCAGGTCGATCACGTTGGGGTCGGTGTAAACAACCCGATCCAATTCCTTGCAATACTTACACCAGTCGGTATAGACATCGATCATCACGGGCTTCTTCTGCTCCTGCGCAATCGCCATCCCTTCCTCATATGAGTACCACGTAATCCCGGTTCCCGGCATCTCCGATGCCGATGGCTGTGATGGAGGGGTAGGGCCGATACATGCGCTCATAAGACCTGCGACAAGCGCAACAAGCACCATCAAGGTAAACATTCCTCTCGTCTTCATACAATCACATCTGCTTGACCATTTGCAGGTCACTTCCATTAACCTTATCCATGTAGAACCCCCACGTAGTCGCAGACGATACCGGCGAGGTATAAGATGGACACGCATGGAATGGATGAAAAAAGCATCGGATCGATACTCCACGATCTGAAAAGCAAAGATACGCCTTACGAACGTGTTTTAAGTTCGATGTGCACCTATCCGCACCCAGTTGCAGTGGCGGCGCACCAGCAGTTCATCGAGGCAAATCTTGGCGATCCCGGGCTCTTTGCCGGAACTGCAGAGATCGAGCACGAGGTGATGCGGATGATGGGCACGCTCTTTGGAAACCCTGATGCACATGGATACGTCACCACGGGCGGCACCGAATCGAATATTCAGGCGATACATGCAATCAAAACTGCGCGCAAAGTCCGCGAGCCAAACATCATCGTTCCGGAATCAGCGCACTTCTGCTTCGACAAGGTTGCCGACATCCTGGCGATCGAGGTGCGGAAAGCAGACCTCGACACAGAGTTCAGAGCTGATATCCAGGCAGTCGAGGATTTGATCGACGTAAACACGATTGGGATAGTTGGGATTGCAGGAACCACTGAATTCGGACAGATAGACCCGATAAGAGAACTTTCGGATCTTGCATTATCGAGGAACATATTTCTGCACGTCGATGCTGCATTCGGAGGGTTTGTGATCCCGTTTCTTACCGAGAAGTATGAATTCGATTTTACACTTCCCGGAGTCACATCGATCGCTGCCGACCCGCATAAGATGGGATTCGCAACGATACCCACTGGAGGACTTCTGTTTCAGGATTCCTCCTACTTGAATCGGCTATCTGTGGATACACCATATCTAACAGTTAACTCCCAGCAGACGCTTTCAGGCACGAGAAGTGGGGCATCGGCCGCATCTGCGTATGCGGTCTTCAGGCATCTTGGAAGAGATGGCTATGAGAGAATCGTGCAAAGGTGCATGGAACTCACACATGAACTGGTTGCGAGGGCTCGTGAATCCGGAATCGAGCCGCTTATGGACCCAGTGACAAACGTGCTGGTGCTCGATGTGCCTGATTCCGATTCTGTGCGCAGCGCTCTAAAGACGCGCGGATGGGATGTCTCGATCACGCGCGACCCGCGTGCGCTGCGTCTGGTGATCATGCCGCACCTCTCCAGCGAGAACCTGAACCTGTTTGCGGACGACTTCGCCGATGTTGTGAAATGAACGAGTGCGAACTGATCGATGATCTGATCCGGTATCTCCGCGGAGAAGTTGTGGATTTTTCAGGATATGAGGTCGACCTGTCCGGCCTCACCGATTTCGAGCAAGAAGTTATCAAGGAGGCAAGAAAAATCGAGTACGGCTCGGTTGTCACGTACTCCGAACTTGCCGCAAGGATCAGAAAGCCAAACACAGCGCGAGCGGTCGGAAACGCGCTTTCGAAGAACCCCGCGCCGATTGTGATCCCGTGCCACCGGGTGGTTTCAAAAGGCGGGATCGGCGGGTATGCATTCGGAGTCGAAGCGAAGCGGCGTCTGCTGAAGCTCGAAACCAAAAACCCAGGGAACGCCGCTGCTACTCAGGGAACTTGCAATAGATAAGTTACTATTGTCTCAACAACTTAATTTTTAGACAACTTTGTAATTCAACCCACTCCACCCCCAAATAAATTCGGGGGCATCCGCCGCCTTGAACTCACGCGTCAGGCAATCGTCCGCCTCATGGTTCGCTGCCCGCCGCCTGCAGGATTATTAGCGCATCGAGCGAGGTGACGCGTCCGTCGCCGCTGACATCCAGGCGTGGGTCATACTCGCAGCTCCCCGCTGCGATAGCAAGCGCGATTACGGCGTCTGTCGTGCTGGCGCCGCTACCTATCTTCACCCTGCAGTGATCAGCACCGCCCCAATTTCCAGCGTTATCCTTCGCTCTGAGATGGAAGTACCAGACGCCGTCTGCTACATCTGTGTATGATTTGGAGTTCCCAGCGGGTTCGCATGTCATATCCGGCGTTGTGGTGACTGATTGGTCGAAGATGTAGCTGTAACAATCGATTCCTGAAGTATCGGATGGAGCTGTCCATGCAAATGACGGATCGTTATTAGTGTACCATTCGTCCTCGTCCGGATGCGTCGGTGACGATACCGCAGGTGCAGACGGGTCTGCTGCATCTACCCAAACAGTATACACCTCACTCTCGCCAGTATTCGTGGCAGTATCATTGATCTTGAATTTGATAATATTCTGCGTCCCGGAATCCCGGTTGAACGGCACCGAGCCAGCAGTTATCGTCTGGTATGAGGTGGTGCCGTCGCTTCCTGTGCAGCTTGCAGAGAGCCAGCCGCTCCATGATAAGCCACCGTCGTTTGAGTACTTGTAACAAGCGGTTGAGACGCCCAAGCCTGCTGTAATATCCTTCGCCCTGATCGTGCAGTCAGGTGTCTGGTCTGCAACCCAATCGGTTGGGCTGAAGTCCTGCCAGTGGTGTGGAGCAACGTTATCGACGATGAACGATCCATCGGTATCATCACTCGATGAAGCACCAAGGTTATCGGTTGCATACACCCTCAGCCATACGCTGTCATCCTCATCGATATCACAGGTCGTGTCCCAATCGACATGCCAGAAATCCTCTTCATCAGTATCAAGGGCTGTGATACCATCGCCACCTCCGTACTTATGCAGCGGCAGATCAAGGATATGCCACTCGATATTATCAGTTGAAACCCAGATCTCAACCTGCGAAACATCTCCATCTTCATCGGGTGTGTATGTCAGTGTCTCGATTATGCCAAAGTAGACCTTGCCAGGCTCGGGATTGATGACAATGGCCCCGGGAGGGCGGTTGTAGTTTATGCTGTTCTGGAAGATCGCACTGTTTGCTCCCGCTTTATCATGACCAAGATCACACCATGAGTCATAGAAGTCACTGAAGTTGCCTTCATCGGTTGTTTGATCCTCTAAAACATGCCAGATGTTGCCAAACCCATCCGAGAGTCTGTCGTACATCTCGTCATTGTCATCATATATATCCCAGAGTGCAGCAGCAACATTGCCTTCGCATGAGTCGCCATCAGGGAAGTCCACGTTGCCGTTTCGGGTCTCGAGGTTGACTGTTTCGACGTCGAGATGCCAAATATAGGTAGTGTCTGTAAAGTATTTATCATCAAAAACCGCAAGCGCCGTAAAGTGCGCCCAGCCTTCACTCCAGGCACACCCGGGTTCGGAGACTCCGTTCATCCAGTGACCATCGCTGCAATCATTCGGTGGGTCATAATCTCCAAAAACCTTGTACATCACGCAATGCCCGTATTCGTGAATGATTACATCTGGGTCGTTTGCGTGTCCGCCCTCATCGCCATCCCATTCCCTGCCATCAAGAAAAATGAATGGAGGACCAAGAGGCTGTTCAGGTGTACCAACACCCCATGGAGATGCAGATGTGAACTCTCCGTAGCCTTTGAAAAAGTCCGCGGTATGATTCCACTGCCAGTAGATAGTAACGCCAGTCATATCATAGCCAACCGTATCTGCGAGATATTTCCAACCATCGTAGAGGGTATCATAGACCCACCATGCTTTGTACTGCGTTTCATTGTCTGCTGATGTGAACCAGGACATATAGAGTTCGTCGGACACATCCTGATAGGGACCTTTCCAGAATCCATGTACGCTATCGGTGGCGTCTTTTACACAACCAATCTTGCTGAATGTAACAAATTGCACCATGATGTCCAATTTTCCTCCATCATCATCTGAATCAACATTATTTACAGGACCGAATTCAAAATATCCGGTTTC
>DAOUXE010000206.1 GCA_030666765.1 Methanosarcinales archaeon | reverse complement strand
GTCAGGTCCTTCCTTTTCCTTGAGGCCGGGAACGCGGGTCCCGTAAGCGATGTCATCTTAGTTCGACATCGGGAATGGATTTGGCTCATGGAAGACCATTCCGATCTTCTTCCGGAGTTCAACCGCGTCCACGCCACTATCGTAGACGCTCGTCCCCTCAAAGAGAAGTTCACCTGTGATGCGGCAGCCCTTGACCAGATCGTTCATCCGGTTGATGCATCTGATGAACGTGGACTTGCCGCACCCGGATGGTCCGATTATCGCGGTCACCTTCTTTTCAGGCATCGCCATCGAGATGTTCTTCAGCGCCTGCGCGCTGCCATACCACAAATCCAGGTTTCTGCTTTCGATCTCAATTTCTGACATGATGCCTCCCATAATGCCGCTGGATCGCAACCGCTGCAAGATTGATCACAAGTACCATCACAAGCAGCACAACCGAACTGCCGTAAGCCATTGGATTCGAGATGCCCTCCGATGCAAGGATATAGAGGTGATACGGCAGCGCACGCACCGGATCGAAGAAGGAAGTCGGCATCAGAAGCGATGACCCGGCTGTAAACATGATAACCGCAGTCTCCCCGATCGCTTTCCCTAC
Organism: Methanosarcinales archaeon; assembly: GCA_030666765.1. GTDB lineage: Archaea > Halobacteriota > Methanosarcinia > Methanosarcinales > Methanogasteraceae > Methanogaster_A. The sequence continues at coordinate 2,970 of DAOUXE010000206.1, read as the reverse complement.
CCCAAGTATAACTCCTGTCGTGATGCCTGGAACTGCGCTTGGAAGCACTACCCGGCTCACGGTCTGCCACTTCGTTGCACCGAGCGCAAGACTTCCCTCGCGCAGACCGCCCGGCACCGCTTTGAGCGACTCCTCCGAGACCCTGACAACCCACGGCAGTATCATGAACATGAGCGCAAGCCCTCCTGAGATGATCGAGAAACCGAATCCGAGATAGATTACAAGGAATGCGTAGCCGAATAGCCCGATCACGATTGAGGGAATGCCTGCCAGACACTCGACACCAAAGGAGATGATGCGGGTCACTGCACCAACAGGCGCGTACTCTGCAAGGTATATCGCAGCGCCGATACCGATAGGGACCGCGAAAAGTAGCGCCACCAGCAGGAGGCAGAGCGTTCCCACGATCGCGGGGAGAATGCCGCCTTCTGCTCCACTGAGCCGCGGTGATTCGAGCAGGAACGAGAGAGTCAACACAGGAATCCCCTGAACCACGATATAACCAAGAATAAACAGGAGTGTTAGTATGGCTATGGATGCGGAGACCCACAGCATCACCTTTGCTGCTTTGTCTGATGTTTCCGGTGAGGTTAATGAGGTCATCGTCTGGTACCCATCTTTGATTTCAGTGCTTTGTGCGATATTATATTCAGTACGGCAACCACGACGAAGAGCACGATTCCTGTCGCAAACAGTGCACTCGCATGATCTCCTGTCGCATAACTCATCTCAAGTACGATATTTGAGGTCATCGGCCGTACCGGATCGAGAATATCATAGATCGGAGCCGGGAGTATCGGGGTATTGCCAACGACCATCAAGACCGCCATCGTCTCACCAATGGAGGTAGCCATTGCAAGTACGACTGCTGCAACGATCCCTGACCGTGCGCTTGGCAGGATCACTTTCCTGATCGTGTGCCAGTGCGTTGCACCAAGCGCAAGCGATGCTTCCTTATACTCACGCGGAACAGACCTGATCGCATCATCCGAGATGCTGATGATACGCGGAAGCGCCATTATCGCAAGGATGATTGATCCTGCGAGAATAGAGAATCCCCATCCCCCGAAATAGTCCCTGATAAACGGAACCAGCAGCACAAGCCCTACGAACCCGAGAATCACGGATGGGATGCCAACCAGAAGTTCGATTGCATGTTTGAGTATCGACCTTGCCCACGACGGAGCAATCTCAGCAAGAAAGACCGCACACGCAATCCCGAGCGGCACTGCTATGATAAGCGACCCTATCGCAACATAAAACGATGCCACAATCATCGGGAAAATCCCGTACGACGGTTCTCCTGCTATCGCGATGGGGTTCCAGTTCATTCCGAGACAGAAATTGGCTACCCCCACTTTTACGAGTACAGGGAGCCCCTCTTTTAAGAGAAAAATAATTATCAACGCAACGACCATGACCGCAGTCGCTGCCGAGAGGAAGAGAAGAAGTTCGATGATTCTCTCGCTGGTTTTCATTCTCACATCCACACATTTATCTTACAGGTAAGCGGCACACGCTCGAAACCAAGTAAGATGAATCGCTGATCAGCATCCTCCGAGTTGTAACGGTTCGTTTCTGCATTTTCGATATCGCCACTACCACGTAGGTGATCGGTGTACATATACTTTACCTTAATAAGTATATAGGACATCCGTATGCTATATAGCTCTCAGTTATAACTGCTCAAGTACTTAAACTACTATTATGGGCTTCACTATGCAGGAACTACCCAGGACATGGAGCCTACTGTGACCAAACATAGAATATAACCGCATAGGAGGGGATGAATGGTAATAGATTTATAGCGTTCCTCTGCACCCTTCCGCGGTTATTTTTCTTGCCAGATAAGTGTACAGGACCACAATCGGGAGGCAAAGTAACATACTTGAGTGGTTACCGAATTTTCAAGATTGTTGAAACTAAAATCAATATGCAAACTATTATGTTTGTTCATATAATCTGTTTTAGATTGTTCATCGGAACCTATCTTATGCAACCATTCTTCGAAATTAATATTTAATTTCATAAAATACTACACTTTGGTTTTTTTATACCTCTTTTAAACTCACACTTGTGGATTGTATCCGTATCGATGACATACCACAGATCAACAAAATAATTATTCTTCCACTCGGCATATCTATGCTGTTTTTTATATCGGTCATCCTTCTGGTCTATATGAATAAAGTATCCTCGAAGATAGTCTTTTCGGTATCTTCTCAGTCTTTTAATATCGGTGTTCTCACCAACAAGAGAGCTATTTTCATTTTTCATGGTTTCGATCACAACAGTTTTCCTACCGTCTCTAAAAATTGAGATGTTTGGCTGCATAGTCTCGTTTTTAATGTCAACATCATGAATAAGCCGCATCAACAACCACTTGCTATCACAAAACTGTCTCATGTGACGATAAAGACATGCTCTGAAATCTTCTTCGATTCCAATCCTACCCTTCTTGTAATCCTTTACGGTCTTCTTGAATGCTTTTTCGATTTCAGCTTCGATTACAAATAATCGCACCATGGAACATCAAACCTCCTTCTTATGCTACTCTTTCCTTTTTAGTACGTGCTAATAAGGATTACGAGGTACGTAGGGCAGATGCTGAATACTCAAGTACCTAAAACAGTATCATGTAACCTCGCTATACTGGCACTGCTTGGCCCGGAACACAGCATAATCCAAACAGAGGGCACAGAACCGCAATAGGAAGACCAAGTAACATACCTGAGTGTTTACTCTCAATTTCCCCTGTTCGTGCTGTTCCGAATAACGTTCGGATCTGCAAAGTTTCCAGATCGGATCTTAGCCGACCCATTACAATTTTTCTGATTCTGACAGATTCTGTGGTTTTCAAAAGATGTCGGAAGATGAGACTTCTCATTCTCTGCGACTTTGTGCCCTCGCGTCCCTGCGTTCCTCTGATTTAACGCAAGGTCGCAGCGACGCAAAGACAAGCGAGTGACG
>DAOUXE010000249.1 GCA_030666765.1 Methanosarcinales archaeon | reverse complement strand
GCTTCATGGTAGTCCGGACGGTCTTACTAATGTCCGCATGTATGAAACTCATGGTATACCAGACGAACTTGGAAGCCAGATCAACGTACTCGGGATGAAACAGGATATGTTCGAGACGTACCTACACTGGAACAAGATCAATTCGGAGGAGATGGACGTCGATGGCGATTTTGTGTTCATGCACGATCCCCAACCAGCAGCCATGATACGTGCAAAGGAGGGAGGAAAGTGGATATGGCGGTGTCACATCGACGGTTCAAGTCCGGACCGCCTCGTCTGGAACTTTTTTAAGGAATTCGTCTCGAAATATGACGCATCCATATTTTCAGCGCCGCTTTTTGCAAGAGCGGATATACTCACCAGGAAGTTTCTCGTGCCGCCGTCGATCGATCCGCTGAGTGACAAGAACATCGAACTTCCGGAGGACGAGATCGGTAAAGTTCTCGATAAATATGAGATCACCAGGGATAAACCAACCATTGTGCAGGTATCACGGTTTGACCGGTTAAAAGACATTCCCGGAACCATAGACGCATATAAACTGGTGAAAGAGCAGATCGACTGCCAGTTGATACTTGCAGGAGGGGTTGCATCCGACGACCCAGAGGGGCTGGAGGTTCACCACGAAATCTTAAAAAAGGCAGAAGGCGACCCAGATATCCACATACTGCTTGGATCTCCGCCGTTTAGGGAGATCGAGATCAATGCATTCCAGCGGGCAGCCGACGTGATCATGCAGAAATCGCTGAAAGAGGGCTTCGGACTGGTGGTTTCGGAGGGTCTCTGGAAGGGAAAGCCCGTAGTCGGCGGCGCAACTGGCGGAATCCCGCTACAGATTATCGATGGCATCACAGGTTATCTTGCGGGTTCGTCAGAGGACGCGGCATCACACATCGCCAATCTCTTGAAGCATCCCGAACTTGCCAGGAAACTCGGAGATAACGGGAGAGAGCATGTCAGGAACAATTTCCTGATAACGAGGCAGCTTAGGGATCATCTACTTCTCATGCTCAGTCTCGAGGGTCCGTCGGGAATTGTCGTGTGATATGGGTGATGAGAGGATGTAGAGGGGATAGGGGGGCGGATGTGGCTTTAGGGGCGGCTGGGCTGTATCCAGTCAAGAGATCATGTTGTGGTGGATATGTGGGAGTTTGAACAGCAATTCCCGCTATGATTGTAAACGCATACAAGCGAGGGACTGTTTCTTTGCCGTTTCGTAAACATATATATCATCTCTTCACAATACAGACCAGCCACGAGCGATAGTATAATCCCAAACAGTTGGAATGAGGTGAATGTAAGATGGCGTGAATTGCTTGGGTATTTTGATGTTTTTTTGACCGATGGTCTTTTAATCTCTTAACACCTGAGTGAACGAGACTGAATAGCGCGTCACGTTCAGATGCTCCCGAAGTTATGTTTCTATTTTACTCATGTGAACTACTCTCTTTTGAGTTCCAAATTTACTAAACATTATTTGGAATTATCCTTTTTAGGTCTCAACATCGTACGTAAATGTTTACGAAACTTCGTCCGCATGCGTTTATAGCTACAACGGGAATTGCCGGAGTTTGAATATTTTCACGCGGGATACTACATGTCCTGAACTTTGTCCCAAAGCCGCCCTCATAGAAACCGATAATAACCATAACGCGAGAATAGCACCACAATGGATCATCAGGAGCGGTCCATCGATGCCACCGTAAACAGGGTGGAGGCAATCCCACTGCCTGCAAGGTAAGATATTACGGGAAAAGGAGATCTTATGGATGAAATACTAAATATTTATGAACGTCTGGACGGGCGCATCACGCTTGATGACTTTAAGGCGAAGATCGATGAGAAGGTTGCTACGATGGGCGGGCTATGCGATGAAGCAACAGCGGCTTTACTGGTTGCCCAAGATCTCGGAGCAGACACGCCGGTCACAAAGATCAAAGATATCACGCCCGATAACAGCAGCGTCACCTTTGCCTGCCGGGTGGTATCTATCTCTGATGTGCGTGAGTTTTCACGCAGTGACGGGTCAAAGGGGCGGGTCGCGAACATCACAGTCGGAGACGAGACCGGAACGATCCGGGTCTCACTCTGGGACGAACTCGCGGATCTCGTAAGTGAGATTGAGGTTGGAGAGCATCTCCAGATCGGCGGATATGCGAAGGTGGCTTACGCGGGCACAACCGAGATCTCAGTTGGTAGGACCGGGCACATCGACGTGATCGAACCGTCGCACGAGATCGAGATATCCGTAAAATCACACCCCATCGCAGACCTGTGTGCGGGCATGGTCGATGTGAACGTGACCGGGCAGGTGCTTGATGTAAGCAACGTCCGCACATTCACGCGTAGGGATGGCTCGAACAGCACAGGCAGCGTCGGCAATGTCTCGATCGGGGATGAGACCGGCAAGATCCGGGTGACACTCTGGGACGATAAGACCAATATGCTGAGCGCGTTGAACGTTGGAGACTCTATAAAAATTACAGGTGGGTACACGCGCGAGAATAACTATGACGGCGCGATAGAGATCCAGATCGGGGATCAGGGTACAATCGAAAAAAGCGATGAGACCGTGGATTACACCGAAGATATCACTCCGCTATCTGACGTAAGCCTCGATGAGACCTGCACAGTCGTTGGTTATGTAACCGGTCTTGATGAGACGCGAGAGATTACACGCAACGATGGGAAGGTATCGCGGGTGACGAACATCTACATATCGGACGAGGCCGGAAAAACCAGACTCAGGGTAGCGCTCTGGGGGGAACATGCAGATATGCCACTAGATATTGGAGACAAGATCCGGATAATCGATTGTTATGCAAAATCCGGATGGAAAGGTGAGATTGAACTTGGCGCTGGCTGGAAGAGTTCGGTACACGTGATCTAAAGATAAAGGCATAAGTAAGTCGACTCTCAATTGTAATCTCCAGTTGAAATAGAGGGGTCATTTGCATCAGGGCATTGGGCATGGCGCTAAGTGGTCATCGAACAATAAAGGTGACCACTCAGGTATGTTGATTGGTCGCCCGATTACGATTCCGTACTTTCTGGCAAGAAAAATAACCGCGGAGGGCGCAG
>DAOUXE010000041.1 GCA_030666765.1 Methanosarcinales archaeon | reverse complement strand
CGCACACTTTGTAAGTAGCAGATATGTTCGCGAAACATTAAAATTACTACCGCAAAAAAACCAGACCTAATTTTAATTTAAGAAAAGGGTTGCGGATAACGAAAGTCGGCAGTATCAATGTTGGTTGATGGCGAGGGCATTGTTAAGAAGAAATGGTTTGGACCAAAAATTATCAAATTTGATGAAAAATATCTTTTTAAAATATTCTTAATATATCGTATCTAAATGTGGAAACCAAATTTAACATCTAATGAGTAATAACTCCCCGAGCATCAACTTGGTTCCTAGGATTTGAGCGAAACGGAATCTGGGGTCGTTGACTTCAGGATGTACGTTGAGGTGCATCCCCTCTAAATTAGTGGGTAAATGGGGGTATTATATACAGATCAACAACTTGTTGTTATGGATTTATGCAAATGATGTTTTGAATCATGTGATAAGTGTTAATTTAAATCTTAAAAGCATAATAAAATGCTACTAAATCGATAACAGATGATCTTTAGAACCTTAACTCCGAATCAATTAGGGGGTATGCCTCATCAAACACACCCTAATAACACATCTTTCACTAATCAAACGCCAAATAGAACAGATAGCATTGTCTTTTAATATTCCCCACCATAGGGAATATGTTAATGTCCTAAAAACCGGATATAACCGACTTAAATATTGAATTGGCTCCGTATCTCTGTTTTCTATCATGGGATATTCCCCAGCCGTTCGGAGTTAAGGTTTAGAAATCAAAGCAGATCATAACACCAGATTTAGGTAAATTGAATCCCGCACACCTCTTACCCTCCTTTTTGGAGTGGATACGTTGAGGTAACTTATTTGTTTGGGAGTCCCTAACGTCAGCTATCGCTTCGATCCCTTCTTAGGATATGGTTTCTACGCATAATCGGATCAATCAGTTGGGGCAGATACATTATCTGGTATATTGTTCTTTTCGTTATAACAATGCTATTTTCAGTTGTTGGGATGCTCGTCGCAATTATTCCGATTTTGGGATTTATAGTGTATCTTCTGGTGATAATGTCATATATACTCATCTTCCAATACAGGGCAATCGGCCTGATATACAGAGAAGGAATCTAAAAAAAGAGGTCATTCCACGATTCGGATTCAGCAGGATACACCACCCCGTCTTCAGTGATAACAGCAGTAACGTTCTCCACAGGCGTTGCATCGAACGCGGGATTGTACACCGCTGCATCTGCTGGCGCAAGCATCACATCATTGATGCGCCGCAGTTCATCAGGATCCCGCTCTTCGATTGTGACATCACGTTCAAGCCTGGTGGAATCGAACGTGGAGATCGGTGCCGCAACATAAAACGGCACCTTATGCTCTTTTGCAAGTACCGAATGAGTATACGTCCCGATCTTGTTAAAGACCGCATCCTTCGTGATCCGATCCGCGCCAACGATCACCTTGTCGATCAATCCTTTCCGCATCATCGTGCCTGCGGCAGAATCCGGGATCAGGGTGACCGGTATCGTATCCTGCATCAGTTCCCAGACCGTGAGCCTGCTTCCCTGATTGAGCGGGCGGGTCTCACACGAGACGACAGATAACACCTTTCCCTCTTCTACCGCCGCCCGGATCACGCCAAGTGCAGTTCCGACATCCACGCACGCGAGTCTGCCTGCATTGCAGTGTGTCAGCACGGTATCGCCATCGTCGAGGAGTGCTGCGCCGTGTCTGCTAAGCTGCGTGTTTCGCTCCACATCCTCATCAGCGATTGCGGTTGCCTCAGAAAGTGCGATCCTCTTCGCTTCATCGATGCTACTTGCTCTTCTAACAGCGACAATCACGCGATCGACACCCCACGTAAGATTGATCGCAGTCGGTCTCGTCCTTCTGATCCGGTCTGATTCAATCTCAATATCACGCATGAACTCTGAAAGCGTACCTGCAGTACCTGTATGCGCTGCAAGTGCGACTCCATAGCCACCGGCAGCACCGAGCGCGGGCGCACCCCGGATGCGAAGCGAAACAATCGCCTCGCAGAGTGTATTGACGTTTTTGCATTCGATCGACTTACACTCCACCGGAAGCAGGGTCTGGTCGATCGTGGTTATTGTACCGCGGTCCCATCTGATGGTTCGCATGGTATCTGATATGAGTCTCCAGAATTGTTAAACCCAACTGGTGATATCTGACTGGTGATACTTGTGCCCTGCAACGTCAAACTTTACAAAGAGATAATATGAGTGTGCTACCACTTTTACACGGTAATTCCGAATCGGGAGTATTCAATTATGGAAACGATGAAATGGCGTGAAAGAAGTGCATTTGAATCAGATGTTCTCACTACCGGTCTGAGGGTTTATGTCATTGGTCATAAAAACGGGAGATTCAAAGGAAGGTGGAACGGCATCTGGAACCTGCCGCTTAAGATCGCGGATGCTGTGAACTTTGGTATATCTCGCGATGGAGCACCGATCGAATGGCTGCCTGACTTCTGCCGAGAGTTTGCATTCGGCGGCGATGTCGAGAGAACGTTTGAGGTCGGAGAACTCTCTATAGATCAACGGGTCTTCGTTCCGAAATTCAAAAGAGGAGTCTGCTGGATCTTCGAGATCAAGAACAGGGGGGATACAAAGGTAGCGTTTGATTTCATAGCAAATCCGGTCACAAATCTCGAATGGGAACTGAAACAGACCGGAGATGTGTGGAAGGAGAAGAAATACCTCGGAACGTATGATGCGCACAGGAGGATGATCCTTGTGCGTCACCATAAGCGACCAAACTGGATGCTTCTCTTTGGCTCGAATCGTGAACCTGCGTATGTGTGCTGCGATGTCGACGATATCAACGACTACAAGAACCATGGCGGGTTTCCAGGTCCCAGAGTTCACTGTGTTGGCAGTTCCATCATGAGCTACAAGATCGAGATCGATGCAGACGACACGATCGAGATCATGTTTGTGCTGGCTGGTGGCGATGCGACCTACCACAGTTTGATCGAAGAGTATGAGGAGATGATCGGTTCAACCCGGAAGCTGTTGGGCGTCACGATAGACGCGTATGCCAATTATCTACAGACGGTATTGCGCTTTGAATCAGGGATTAAGGACATCGATGATGCTTTCGTCCGTTCGAGTATTGGGATGCTGCTTCTGAAACACTACCAGCACGGATATGGTCTCGGGTTCATGGCCGGACTGCCGCATTTTCCCATATACTTTGGAAGGGATATCGCATGGACTGTATTTGGGAGTAACTGCATAGGAGACTTTTTAGCATCGCAATCTGCGCTCGCGCTGCTTGCACGGTTTCAGGCAAAGACTGATGGCGAGGACGCGGTGAGGGTCCCGTTCTACAGGGGAGAGATTCCACATGAGGTTAGGATGGATGGGTCGATATACTACTACAGCGTCGATGCAACCCCTCTCTTTGTGATTGCGCTTTATGATTACTACAAATGGTCGGGGGACGAGAATTTTGTCAGGTATCTCTACGACAACATGGTAAGGGCACTTGACTGGTGCATGGAGGCAGACCGCGACGGTGATGGTTTGATCGAGCATGGGCCAGAGGGGTTTCTCATCGACACGCAGTGGATGGACTCGTACTTCCGGGGAAAGTCAGGGGTCGATGTCCAGGCGATATTTGGGCATGCATTCAAGTGCGGGGCAGAGATCGCACGTGAGTTCGGCGACGACGATCTCGCAGAGGCGTGTATGGGGCGCTATGATGAACTCAAATCACTCATCGTCGAGCGGTACTGGGACGAAGCGTACGGGTTTTTGTATGACGCAATACAGCCGGACGGAACGCTTAAGAAGGATATGACTGTAAATGCTGTCATTCCGGCATTTTTCGATATCATAGAACCTGATAAAGCGGAAAGCATCCTTAAATGGATGGAGAGCGACGAGTTTACGACATCATGGGGCGTCAGGACTCGTGCAAGGAGCGATCCCGAGTATGACGGGGACAGTTACCAGAAAGGCGGTGTCTGGCCCTTTGTCACTGGCTGGGTTGCGTATTCTGAGTTTTCTCATGAAAATTTCAAAGAGGGTTTTTTGAAAACGTACCAGATGACCGAGATGCAACGGTTCTCCAAGTTATACTTTAAGGAGGTCCTGTCAGGAGATATGGCACCTGAGTCATCCGGGGAAGAAGACCCTGCCGGATGCTTCATCCAGGCATGGTCCGCAACGATCTATCTGCACACCGTCGTTCGGGGACTTCTTGGGGTTACGCCGCACGCCCCGGAAAGCGTCACTATCTGCCCGTACATCACCAGGGACTGGGACATATCGGTTGATAGACTCGTGGTCGGCGAAAGTTTATTATACTTTGAGTTGAAATGGGATGGTACTAATGTCGTGGCGAGCATCAGAAACGAAGGTAACATCATTGACGTAGATTTTGGTTTCGTTGTTCCAGTGATTGCAGATCACCCAAGTGCAACCATAAACGGTGTTAAAGTTGATGTGACGACCAAGATTATTAAGGGGAAGTATACAAAAGTCATGGTGGGATTTCCACTGGAGAAAGAGGATGTACTGGACAAGAGCGGAGTTAAAAACATTGTGTTTGGAATAACCGGTTACAAATGAATATATTTATCATTTCGTCTGCGGAAAAGATGATTGATTTCAGGAAATATGGCGGAACTGAACTTGTTGTAGGTGATCTGGCAACATCACTCTCCAAATTCGATGAGATTGAGGAGGTTGCTGTAGCGTGTTGCAAAGGTTCGGTCTTTCCTGAGAACCTCTCGAAGTTAAAGGTCATAGAGACTTTGGAGGAATCAGAGGATATGCATCATGATTGGGTTGCTAAGGAAGCAGACGCATATCAAATTTATGAGAAATATCTGGATGATTATGATGTCATCATCGATAATACTAAATTTGATCCGATATATAATTATGGAATGGCACATCCCGGTGCAAATATCTTCCATGTATTCCATGCGCCGTGTGAATGGACTATACCCATGCAGATACCTGACAACTCACATTTCATCGCAGCATCCCGTGCTCATGCGATGAGCGTCTCAAATTACCTTGAGAGGCCGTGTAAATGCATCCCACATGGCATAAATACCGACATGTATCCATTCAAATCCGAGAAAGGGGATAGCTACATGTTTGCCAACAGGATCTGCCGCGAGAAAGGATGTCTCGAGTTCGTTCAATTGATGAAGGATTCGGGTGCTTGCGCGGATGTATGCGGCGAAGATCGTTTCATTATCAGTCAGGAATACGTCGAAAACGTAAGATCCCGATGCAACGGCACTCAGGTTCGGTATCATGGCACCGTGTCATACAAAGAGAAGATAGAGTTTCTCCAGAACGCAAAAGCCGTAATCTCACTTCCGATGTACCCGTTCATGGAGATATTTGGTCTACATGCCGCAGAGGCGATGTGCTGTGGAACGCCTGTGATCGCGCTTCGGAGCGGGGGCTTGACCGACCAGATAGTGGATGGTGTGACAGGTTTTCTCTGCGATGCGCTGGATGAGGTACAGGAGATCATCGTTTCCGATAAGGTAAGCGAGATCGATCCTTATGAGTGCAGAAGACACGTCGAAAAGCATTTTTCAAGGGAAATTATGGCAAAGAGGTATCTGGAGTACTTCAAGACGGTTCTTAAGGGCTGATATAAAATCCCGCTGGCATTACCTAAAAAACGTGCCAGCAGGCGGCATACCGGAAGTATAGGCCGGCACCGGGTGACGCTTACCCTCATTGGTATCGGCGACGACGGCGGTATCGGCACCTCACCCGGGCGCTCTCATGATCCTGCAGCCAGCAGCCGGAATGATCGATTTAGGTAATTTTACATCCACACAACCACCAGCAAATACACACCAAACATGATCCCGGATCCCCACCTTGCCACATACCCGTTCATATCAGATGCCACAACCTGCGTCAGGGATCTTAAAATCCCGATCCCGGATCTCCTTGAGAAGCGCGCTTACGCACGCGCCCGCCGTCGTGGTATGGACCGGGTGATTCAGGCGATCGAGGGCGGGATTAAGAGTAATACCGAAATCCCGTCCGAACTCGAACTGCTCTCATACCCGATCGCCAGGATGGTCGTATCCTGCATCGATGATGACTACCTGATCCGCAGATACGCTCTCGCTGAGGCAAAAGCCGTACACGAGTCTCTCAGAACCGAACCGTGGGGTTTCTTGATCGCTATGGGGCAGGAATTCGGGATGCACATAACATCATCCGGTCAGATGTTTGAGCTGCATTTCGCAGAGTATATCAAGTACGCCAACCGTATGCATGATCCGGTATGGAAACTCGTGAACAGACGGCTTTATCATGGCTTGGTCATACTCACCGAACGTGAGTTCAGACGGCTGCTTCAGGAGGCGATCCGCGATCACATACAGCAGGATATGCCGCTTGCAGTCCCGCCTGAAATCTGTGATGCATTGTCACCGCATATTGCCAGTGTAAAGATATCTCTTGGAGCGCGGAAGACCGAGTTCGAGATCGAGGGTGCGGTCGAGCCGAATGCGTTCCCGCCGTGCATTGCGCATGCAATTGCGCTGCTGCAGGCAGGCGTAAACCTCCCACACTCTGCGAGATTTGCTGCCACATCGTTTCTGCTGAATATCGGAATGGACGTGGACGGGATCATTCATCTCTTCGGCGGATCGCCTGACTTTGACGAAACACGAACCAGATACCAGGTCGAGCACATCTCCGGAAGCGGATACACCGCGCCCGGCTGCGATACGATGAAGACGTACGGGAACTGTGCGGGCGCTGACGGGCTCTGTTCGAGGATTAAGCATCCGCTCAATTATTACCGGATCAAGAAAAAGGATTATACAGGAAAATCGAGCGTGGTGTCAAAGGTTTAAAGGTGGAGTCAGTGCAATGCTAAAAAAAAGGGAGGACGATCATGAAATCCGAGGTCGTAAAATATGATTTTGAGAATGAGTTCGTTACACCGGAGCGGTGCTTCATTTCAGAGACATGGAACTCGTCAAACGATGAAATGCTGTCTATTGCGCGAGCACGAGTCGAGCCGGGAGTAACGACCGCACTTCATTATCTCAAAGGCGTAACCGAACGATATCTTATCGTATCCGGGAGGGGCCTAGTAGAAGCAGGTGATCTTCCACCCTCTGAAGTTGGTGTTGGAGATGTGGTCATCATACCTGCAGGCATTCCACAACGAATTACCAATACCGGAGAAACCGATTTGATTTCTTATTGCATCTGTACACCAAGATTTTCTACATACTGTTATCATAATCTCGAGAAAGAGTAGTTTACCACAAGAAATGGGCAGCAGCGGGATATGCGGTGAAGTCCGCGATAAATGAGAAAGATGCTTCTCCGTGGGTGCTGTCGGGCTTGCGGGGTGCAAGGCGTCGGATCGGGGAGCTGATGGGGTTGGGAGACTTGCCAAGAGTTGCCCCGCCCCTGCCCGGATATGAATTACCCACATAATAACAACTAAATACCCGCGGACTGAAATACAGCATATATGCTTCGTGTAACATTCCTGGGAACCGGCGGCTCGCTTCCGACACCGCACAGGAACCCGTCCGCAATCCTTGTCAACCGCGAAGGCGAGCTAATGCTCTTTGATTGCGGCGAAGGAACCCAGCAGCAGATGATGCGGGCGAAGACCGGGATGATGAAACTTTCGTCTATCTTCATCACCCATCTCCATGCCGATCACATCCTTGGCATCCCGGGGCTGGTCCAGACCATGTCCTTCCAGGGGCGGACCGATCCACTGTTCATATACGTGCCAGAGCGATCCAAAGACCGGATCGAGTATCTCACGCGCATCGGACATACCAGACCGAAGTTTGAGGTGCAGGTCACAGAACTGTTCCCCGGGGACGTGGTCGAAGTGGACGAGTATGATATTCTCGCTATCAGGACCGACCATAATATGCCCTCGATCGGATATGCACTCTCTGAGCACCAGCGAATCGGGCGATTCAACCGGGAGCGGGCAATCGAACTCGGAGTCCAGCCGGGGCCTTTGTTCTCGAGATTACAACATGGCGAGAGCATTGTCGTGGACGGGACTACCGTGCATCCCGAGGATGTGCT
>DAOUXE010000032.1 GCA_030666765.1 Methanosarcinales archaeon | reverse complement strand
TTTGGATCCGGCTTCATATCCTCCCTCTTCGGAAGTTCAGGCGTATCGCCATAAACAGAGGATGACGACGCATAAATCACCTTCGTAACATCAGCATCCCTTGCAGCAACAAGCACGTTTAGTGTCCCGCATATATTCACCTCATTTGCCAGAACAGGGTCATCTATGCTACTCTGAACACTCGGAAGTGCTGCCTGATGAAAGACACGATCGACACCTCTGAAATTCTCCCTAAGCAGGTCAGGGTCTGTGATACTGCCCCGCACAAATTCCAGATCGAGATCTTTAACATTCTCCACCCTTCCTGTGGACAGGTCATCAACTATAACCACTTCATGCTTTTTTGTAAGCTCCTCTGCGAGATTTGAACCTATGAACCCCGCGCCACCTGTTATAACTATCTTCATTATTGATTCACCAGTTCCTTATAGTCTCCGCGGGAGAAGACCCCGTTACTTGTAGCGGGGATGAATCCCGCACCACATGACATAAATACAATGCCATCGTCGCTATCACTACGTTCGTTGGGTAGACTCGCTTGGTCGCGTGAACGTATGGCTCTGTCACGTGTAAAGTCGCAAGAGCACGAACTAAAACATCCGTATGTAGGCACGGACTGTGTCGAATTAACGCCTGTGGACATGAAACCCTCATGGTTGAAGCAGGAAGCCCCGTTGCTTGCAGCGGGGAGGAAGTCACACTCCCTCGAATAGTAATCAGTGGAGCGATCGATCCCAATCACGTCAAAACCGTCTCTCAGCAATCGTTCTGTCAAATGGGATCTTATGAATCCCACGCATCTTGTTACCAGTACTTTCATCTCATCACCGGTAGATAATTTTCAATCGCATCTCTTAAATCCTCTCTTTCCAGCGCAAAATCGATGATTGCTCTTATGTAATCCGCCTTATCCCCTGCATCGTATCGTTTTCCTTTGAATGCGTAAGCGCAAACACCTTCCGTACCAATAAGCATCCGTATAGCATCAGTCAGTTGTACCTCACCCCCAAACCCAGGTTCTATCTCCTTGATGCATGAGAATATCGCTGGCGTAAGAATATATCTCCCGATTGCGCCCATCTTTGATGGCGCATCGCGCGCATTCGGTTTTTCGATAACATCCTCGACACGGTAGATCGACTCATCGATCTTGCTACATTTTACGATCCCATATTTGCTCACGTCATCTACCGCTTCCACTGCCAGCACAGAGCACTTATGCACCCTATAAACGTCTATCAACTGTTTTATACAGAGTTCTCCCTTGATGATGTCATCACCAAGCAACACTGCGAATGGTTCGTCGCCGACGTGCCTTTCCGCCCTCAAAACTGCATCTCCAAGCCCCCTCGGCTCTTTCTGCCGTATGTAATGGATGTCCACCATCGAAGAGACGTCTTGTACCTCTTGTAACAGCTTATCCTTCCCATTTTTAAGGAGGTGGCTTTCAAGTTCCGGAGATGTGTCAAAATAGTCTTCCACAGCCCGTTTGCCCCTGCCTGTAATGATCAGGATATCCTCGATTCCGGAAGCAACCGCCTCTTCCACAACGAAATGGATGATCGGTTTATCGATGATCGGGAGCATTTCCTTTGGCATCGACTTCGTAACAGGAAGGAACCTCGTCCCAAGACCTGCCGCAGGGATTATCGCTTTTTTAATCATTCATTCACCTAGTACTCTCTGTTTCTACCAGCATATACCATCGTAAACTCCTCGATCAAGCGAGACCATTCGCCTGCCATCGATGACAACGACATCCCGCATAGCATCGAACTCCCGATCCAGCGATCCGAACTCAGTCCACTCGGTCATGATCATGCAGGCATCAGCCCCATCGAGTGCGTCTTTGGCGCTATCGCAGTACAAAACGTCCGGAAACACTTCCCGCATATTCTCAGAAGCGAGCGGATCATAGGCAGCAACCGTTGCGCCCCGATTCAAGAGTTCCCTGATGACTGGTATCGATCTTGACTCGCGTATGTCATCGGTTTCGTTCTTGAACGAGAGTCCCAGAACTGCGATTCGCCTGTTGCGAATGTCTCCGATCCGGTTTGCGAGCAGTTTGACCATGCGCATCGGCTGTTCCTCGTTTATCCGGATAACCGCATTTAACAGCAGCGGATCATACCCAAGCTCGCTCGCCCTTCCGATCAGCGCCTTCACATCCTTCGGAAAGCACGATCCGCCAAAACCTGCGCCAGCATTCAGGAACTGCCCCTCGATCCTGAAATCCTTCCCGATTGCAGACATGACCTCGTAGACGTCGATCCCGAGTTTCTTGCAAATGTTCCCGATCTCGTTTGCAAACGATATCTTCGTGGCAAGAAATGAGTTATTTGCGTACTTGATCATCTCTGCCGTTTTTGTGTCTGTTCGTGTAATCTCGCACAAGATATTCTTATAGAGCCGGGCTACCGTGTCTACGGCGCGTATATCCCCGCCGATAACAATTTTGTCGGGATTCATGAAGTCATGTACCGCTTTTCCTTCACGCAGGAACTCAGGGTTCATTGTAACCCCGACAACCTCCTCCGCTCCACCGTATCCCTTGTATCCGCCATACCCTCCGTATCTCACGTTTTCCCGGATGAGTGGCAGAACCACATCATCAGTCGTCCCCGGGACAACCGTGCTCTTGACCACCACGACGTGGTATGCATAACGTGCATCCACACACCGCTCTGCAAGTGCCTTTCCGATGCTCTTCGATGCGGAGCGGACGATCGAGAGATCGATACGCCCGTCATCTCCGGACGGCGTCCCGACACAGATGAATGTCACCTCTGATTTTAGAATCGCATCGTTGTAATCGTCTGTTGCCCGCAATCGTTTCCCCACATGCTTCTTCAGAAGCGCAGGAATCCCCTGTTCGTGAATCGGAGGAATTCCTGCGTTTATCTGATCAACCTTTGCTGTGTCGACATCCACGCAGACCACGTTGTGACCGAGTTCTGCAAAGCATACGCCGGTTACTGTTCCGACATATCCAGTCCCGATGATCGCGACATTCATAGGATATTACTACTGTCCTGGCTCTTAATACCTCTTTCATCCGCTCGCAACCGGGGCACATCCGATTTTGACCAAACGGATTCCAAATCTTGCAAGCCCTGCGCGATAGTACAATTGATTGGGTTGACCGATGGTGCTTTTCACTACGTTTTTGAAACCATTTTTGAAAGTCGAGTCTGATGAAACGGTTTGGGACCAGTTTTCAATATGGTACAGTATTCATTCTCGGAGGCATATTTTAACTTATTCAGCCTTGTTGGCGACGCCGGCTTTGGTGGAACGGCAGTGAAGCGAATCAGTGAAGGGCAAGAGCAAAAATGAGTTTTTCTCGGCTTTCGTCGCGCTGCGCATCATTTTACTGGCAGTATCAGTGAGCGCCCTACTGTTAGCCCGCCCGCTGCTCGTGGACATGGACCGTTCCGGTATGTTCTTCTGGCTGCTTCTGGCGCTGGTCGCTGAGGTCTTCACAAGCAACGTATTAAACGGTAATTATGGCTCAGGAAAGACGGGCGTCCATCAGACTTGTGGATTATTGAGCATGGCAGGACGCATCATATTTCAGGTCGCTATCGTCGTCCCTGGATTCGGTGCAGCAGGGCTGGCACGTGGTCTTGTTTTTGGAATGATCGCAGGCGGAATTGCGGGTTTGCGTTTTCTTGACCTGCGGTTTGCACGTTTCGGAATGCATCACCTGAAGAGCTTGTTCTCCTTTTCGTTCCGGATCTTTTTATCGGCAGGCGGCAGTCTTGTGTTCAGTTACGCAGACGCCGTACTGATAGGTTATTTCATGGAAAATGCAGATGTTGGCGTGTATCGTGTAGCATTCCAGTTTACGACGGCGGCTACGTTCACAACGGTTGCGATGCGCACAGTCCTGTTTCCGAATATGAGTAAGTTGAGCGCACGTCGCGAATATAACAAAGTGGAGTTAAATTGTTGAGACAATAGTTTCTATGGTTTTTGTCCCTGCAATCCAGAAACATTCTGAAAACCGGGTCTACCTATCTTCGCCTGAGCAAACATACGATAACCAGCCCAATCAACCCGAACAAAGCGTTAAATCCAGGGGCAATAGGTAACGTTGCCTTTGCGGATGGTCTTGTCGGCATAGCCTGCGCTGGTGGTCGATCTATCTGCTCTGTCGCCGGTTTATCAACCGGTGTCAGTACCACGCGTGAATCGCTGGCTGTTATTGCGAACCTCCCAAAGTGATCAGTGTCTGCCATAAAATATACATGAGACTCATCCTCACCAAGCCGCGTGGTCTTCAGTGGAAGCCATGCATCGTTGTGATATACATTCAGCCGGACCGTTGACGGATCGATGGTGCTGATCCAGCTCTGTTTGATCTTGAACGTGATGTTCACATCCCGGATGTTCCTTTCGGCGACATCTCGAGACACTACCACGATGTTGGTGTTTCCGTACACATTATCGAGAGGATCTGGCTCTGCCGATGCGGATGTGCCTTTGAGCATCTCCACTATAGTGCAGACGTCTTCCGTATAGATTGTGGTGGTGAAGTTGACATATACGATATCGTTCATCGGTTTTTCGAATTTATACGAGAATGATCTGCCTTTGCTTGCGTATATGCATTTTGTTTCCCTCATCACGATGTTTGTGCGCACTCTGCTGTTGCTGTCAGTCTCACCGCCGACAGAGTGTGTAGATGTGGATGCGGCTGGAGCCGGAACAAGTATCCCGAATGTTCCATTGCGGGTGGTTCCGTGTATATTAGTGCCATTCTGGTCTGCCATCGCTAAAATTTCTATATTCAGCGGACTTGCATCTCCACTCTTACCTACAGCAACAAGTGTCACATCCACAACCGTCAGGTCTCCCGTCAGGTCTCTGCACGTTATATATGTGTTAATCCTTGTCCACCCGTCTGTAACATTCCTGTTATCAAATCCAAAGAATCCTGTAAAATCGCCTTGGTGGGCACCTGTGAGGTTAACCACACATGGATCATAACTCAGGTTCAAGCCGACCGCGGCAACGCCTGTCGCATCATAGATCCTGATGGGGATTATAGCAGTATCTCCGGGATCCAGTGCGACATCGCGTATGTATACAACGTCTCCTGCCTGTGCTGCTGATACTATAAGCACGAGCAAGCTTGCAACTTGCACATAGCTATGAGGCACATCAATCACCCGTCCTGGTTATATTCGTACCATCGCTATGATATTAATCCTTTTGGTGGCGTTTTGTTCGGTGGGTTATGCTTGCTTCCGGGCAAGTTTAGTAACAGCGTCTACTAACGTAAACATTTGAAGCGATCCGTGGTACTCAACACTTTTTAATTTGTTCTGGTTGTATCGGTTCACCGTCGAGTTGCAGAGACCGCGGAGACGAAGCAACTCCAACTCTCTGCATGCTTTCTCGTGCTCTGTGGTGCGGTTTGTGTGGGTGTGAAGAAGTTAGGCTCACCACCCCTCGATACCAGAGATCCGCTAGGAATCATGGTGACCAGAAAACAATAAAAAGTCTCTGGTACTCATGTTGTCGTGGCAAATGAAATCCAGGTAGTTTCGCTGAACATCTACCACCTCACCGGTAAATAGAGTAAATGAGGTATGTGTTTAGTGTCACCCATCCATCAGCGGCATGTTCATCATCAAATCCGAAGAATGTTGTGAAGTCGCCCTCTGTGGCACCGGTCACGGCAACCACGCTGGCATCGTAAGTGAGTTTCACGCCGGTACATGCGACTCCTGTTGCGCCGCGGAGCGTGATCGGCACTGTCACACTGTTCCCATTGGAGGCTGTGATGTCGATGAGGATGTGGGGTGTGTTGCCTGGGCTTGCTCCGATCGTTGTTCGCACGGTCAGGGTGGCATTCTTGCCGATGATGTCGGCTGTGCTGGTGGCAGAGACGCTGAAGGTGTATGCTGTGGCTGGCGTGAGTAGGGCTGGTGAAGGGGCGAAGGGTGGATGTTAAGAGGGTTCGAGTTGCACAGTAGTGTAATGATCAGAGGTGCAAGATGAGTGAGATTAAAACATTGCATGCTGTTTTCGACGGTGAGGTGCTGAAACCAGAGGAGTCGGTGGGTCTGGAATGGGGTGGACGTTATGTTTTGACTGTTGAAAGAATATTTGAAGCGACAGCGCCGAGAGAGGGGCCGCCCTACCCACTTACCAAAATTTTAGAAATTGCTACGGATATGGGTGTTGACGATCTTTCCATCAAACATGATTGGTATGCACATGGAAGACGAGATGGTGAAACAATCAGAGGAAGCGACAGCGGCGAAACATGCTAAATTCGTATTTTTAGATACTGCTTATGCTTATGCTCTGGTCAATACTCGAGACCAATGGCACAAGAGGGCAGTAGTTTGGCAGGAACAGTTGGTGAAAGAAAGACTACCGTTGCTATCCACAGAGTTTATTTTAGTGGAAATCGCAGATGGACTTGCGGCAGTTCAGTTCCGCAAACAAGCCATATCGATAATTAATTTGCTTAAGAAAAATCCTTATGTTGAAGTTGTTCCCGCCACATCTGAACTATTAGCGGAATCGTTTGAGCTATATAATAAACGAATTGACAAAGGGTGGGGGCTTACTGACTGTACTTCATTCATCGTAATGAAACGTTATGGCGTTATGGACGCACTGACAACAGACGAGCATTTTCGACAAGCCGGCTTTCGAGCGTTGTTAATAGAGTAAATCAAAAAAAATGAAACGATACGAGATAAAATCCAACGACCGGGACTTTGAGCGAACCCCGTGGCTCAGTTTCCGGAAGCCGTGAGAATCATCGGGGGTGAGGTCACATGAGAATCATGATACCAGAGAACCTGACCAAACGCGTGCCCACCGACCTCGCACTCGTGATCGCGCTGACGCTTGCATGCATCACCATATCCTCCGGAAGACTAAAAAGGTGTGCACACGTGAATTAGCAGAGAGTCGTTTTTGTTTTCCAATTCAACGCGAAGACGCAAGGTCGCAAAGGGTGTCACCTCTGTCGTCGCGTCTAACGTGTTACCCTACATCAGACTGATCATTACAGAAAACACTTGGATTTGTAGACAGTGCCAATCATCCGGTCGGTACATTCGTGGGACTCCATGTCCTACTTCGACTGGCAAGTATGAGTCGGTGTGCTTGATCCGGTGGAAAAAAGAGAGGCGCAGGAACGCTTTACCCCGCGTCCATGCACCATCACATTTCGCATTTGCGAAGACCTCGTGGTTCTTGTCTACAGTTATTGCGCAGGCGTTTCTCGTCACTCACCGGAGCGTGTACTGATCCGGATGTGTGATATAGTTCGCCAGGAACATCGCATCAACGATGTCCACCACGCTATCGCCGGTGACATCAGCAACAAATTCGCTGCTGATGGTGTACTGGCCCGAATACGTGGTGTAGTTCTCCAGCAGTGCAACATCATCGGATCTCACGTCACCATCGCCTGTGACATCGCCGTTTCGCATCACAACCAGTTTTACACCCTCAGACATGTTGATATAACCATGGATATCGGTTGCACACACTACGAGATCATACGTCTGGGGAGGCGTCCCGGCAGATGCGCTCGTTGTCACAGACCAGACGTTATTTTTGATATGGGTCATCGGCTGCACTGGTGAACCACCGATCGCGGAGAGGTCTATGGTGACACTTGCGATATCACTCTCATCGGTCACGGTGACGTTCAACACGGCGGTCTCGCCCCATGCTGGTATGCCATCGGCATCATCCGGAATCAACTGGCTTGCGGACGGATCTGTGACAATGGGTGGACTGTTATCTATGACTACTGTAAACGATCCGTTGCTGACGGTTCCGGGCACCGAATAGCCGCTTTGATTTGCCAGTGATAGAATTTCCATATTGAGTGGGCTCGTATCCCCGACTTCGCCGACAGCAACAAGTGTCACATCCGCAACCTTCGCGTCCCCGGTTAGCTGGGTTCCGTTGATGTATGTGTTTATTAGCACCCACCCATCCGCGGCATGTTCATCATCAAATCCGAAGTATGCTGTGAAATCCCCCTCTGTAGCACCGGTCACGGTAACCACACTGGGATCGTAAGTGAGTTTTACACCGGTGCATGCGACTCCTGTTGCGTTACGGATCATGACTGGCACGGTCGCACTGTGCCCCGGAGATGCCGTGACATCGTCGGCGATGTGGAGTGTGTTGTCGTCGAAGTCTTTTGTTTCCTCTGCTGCCGTCCGCACGCTCAGGGTGGCATTTTCGCCGGTGGTGTTATCTTTGGTGGCAGAGACGTTGAAGGTGTATATTGTGTCTGGAGTGAGGTTGGTTGCACAGTAGTAGTTGTTTACAGTGGTGCCTAATAGCGCGCCGTTCTTGTAGATGGTGTAGTAGTCTATGTCCGGTGTCGAGCATTTCCAGCGCAGAGTTACGGTGTTATGTGTTGAGTCGCTCAGGAGGTTTGGGGCGCATGGCGCAGGATCCTCCCCACTGTCAGAGGCGTGCGAGAACTCGAATGTCTG
>DAOUXE010000055.1 GCA_030666765.1 Methanosarcinales archaeon | reverse complement strand
GGGGAAATTAGATGTGCGCTGTGAGAACATCAGCCACTTTTGCCCAGAAGGGGCTTTCTTGAGATACCAATTCGATGACCGCGAGATGTAAGCAGCCCTCTGCCCATCAGGATTCCACTCAAGATTCGCATCGGTGCCGGGACTTTCTGTCAACCGCTCTTTACCGCTGCCATCAGGGTTCATCATCCATATATCAAAGTTGTCCTGATTTTCTGATAGGTATGTAATCTTTGCCCCATCCGGACTCAATTCCGGATCCGTATCGTAGCCGGGACGGTCTGTTAGCTGCTTCTTGTTTCCGCCATTCGCATCCATTACCCAGATGTCAATGTTTTCGATGCGAGTCTCAGGAGATACCACAGGGTTTAAGAAGAATATCTTCTTCCCATCAGGACTCCACTCTGGTTGCGGCGGGCAGTTACTGCTCTCGATCCCGGATGCGATTTTCATCTTGTTGCTCTCGTCAAGGTTCATCACCCAGATGTCTGAGTGCTTCTCCTGCCCTGCCATGCGCATCTTCCCGCTCTGCCGAGCATCGTTGTATTTAACGCCATCGATGCTCCAATCGCCCTTCTCCTTTGTCACAGTGTCATTTTTCCACAATACGTAGTAAGAATCAGTCTCGTAGCGCGTACAGTAGCAGACCTTCGTTCTATCCGGGTTTATCGCCTGAGACGGATATGTTCGCCCATTCAAAGACAGGATCTTTTTTCTATTGCTCCCATCCAGGTCCATTGCTTCAGTTACCAGTAGCTCGGTGTATTCGGGGTCATAATATTCGAAATAAACCTTGTCAGAATACAGCACCGGATTTGTGCCGTTTGCCAGCCTTGTTACGTCGCTTCCATCTGCATTTATGACCGCAATGTAACATTCCCGACTGTAGCGTCCGGAACCGACGTCAGGTCGTGTTTCAAAGAATATCTTTGTTCCGTCCGGGCTCCACACTGGATTCTCATCCGGACCCGGGTTTGTCGTAAGTCTTGTTCCGCCGGATGCTGCGATCAGATCATCCAGTTCCGATTGCGTGATCGCCTGTCTCACAGGGGACTGCATCGTCACAAGAGTAAATATGGTTACGCTGGATGCGATTGCAAGCAGCAACAGAATTGTCAGAATCTTTTTAGTCTTTGTCTTCATCGGTCAAGCCTCCTGCGTATCCGCTCAGTGCTCCAACGAGTGCACAGCAAAGCGCAAACGCAATCTTTACAGCAAGTTCGATCAATTCCGGTTTCCTTATATAAAACCCAAATCCTAAATCGAAGAGTGTTTCGAAGAGTGTCAGTGCCCAGAGCATACAGGCGACCGCAATACCCGCTTTCCAGCTCCGGGACATGTAGCCAAGGATTATCACGACTGGCATGGAGATTAGAACCAGTCTCCAGCAGCCGTCACTGTTCCATGGGATGAGCCAGTCCATAAGGTCTGCATTCTGGGTAAATGTTCCGGCTGTGGACCATAACACGTAAAATACGGCTATGATTGCGATTAGAGTGGGAAATGTCCACTGTTTTCGTGTTTTTGTTTTCATTTCTGTTTCGTTCATTTTTATCGCCTTTTCTTTTATCTTCCATATTTCTCTTTGACCGGATTCCAGGATACAAGGTGCACCGCGTACAGTTCCTCTGGTGGCAAACGTTCCCGCGTTCCATTATGCAGGTGATAAACCGCAACAACCCCATCACAGGAACAGAGAGTGATCGCAGCGCTCGAAAGCTCAAGTGAACTCTCCGGCAGATCGTATTCCAGACGGTGGCCATCTCCAATCTCGGTGACCTCACTTTCATTGACATACCGGCGTTCATACGGATCATCCAGCGGATACAGGAGCGCACCCACAGCGATCAAGAGAAACGAAAATGTCACCACAATCGCGAGCTTGAGCATGAATCTCACTCGCTCACCACCCCCGCAATCGCTGACGCCGCTGGCACATCCAGCACATAGATGTCGTCGTTCCCGGAGTCCGGTTGAAACACAAAAGCAATCTCTGATCCGTCAGGACTCCATGCCAGATCATCGATCTTGCCGCTGGAATCGGGCAGGCACAATAGAACTCGCTTATTGCCCCCGTCAGCATCCATAACCCGGATCTTATTCTCTTCCTCCCACTCCAGCCCACATTTCGGAATGTAGACAGATTTTCTTGAATGCCCGCTGTAAGCTATTCTCCCATCAGGACTCCGGTCAAAACCACCCGCACTCCACCCGATTGGACCGCAATCATCCCCTGAATCGGTGAGCTGCGTCTTATTCGCGCCGTCCGAATCCATGATCCATATCTCTGATCTCCCACTTCTGTCCGAGATGAATGCGATCTTCCCCTCGTCCGGACTCCACCTGAAAAATCGGTCCATCTCGGGTCTGGTATCCAGTGTCGCATTCAACATTCCGCAATTTCCGTCGGCGTCCACGAAATAGAGGTACTCATAGATCTGCCCACCATACGCCTTCATATAGCCAGAGAGTATTTTACCATCCGGGGTGCGTGCAGAGCATCCCGGGAACACGGGAACTTGGGATCCTGAGCACGATGTGCTGATATCAGATATCACCCTTCTTCTGTCACCACTTGTGTTCACCACCCAGACATCCCATAGATCAACAGAGTTTCGGGACCCGTACAGTACGTCTCCGTTTGGGTCAAGACAGAACCCGGGGTTTCCGGACACATTATCAACCAGTTTTCGGCAATCTCCGTGTATGTCCATCACCAGTATATCAAACGGCGATCCGGGTGTGCTGGTGGCAAATATTATCTCTTTGTCCCGGCTCCATGCGAAATCATCCACATACACATCTCTTGTTAGCTGCTTTTTGCCGCTTCCATTCGGACTCATGATATGGAGATTCCTGCCAGAGGACTGATACAGGATCATCTTCCCATCAGGACTCCATACCGGGTTAAAGTCGTTTGTAGCGCTTGTCGTAAGCCCTGTCACATTCTCGTGCTGTATCTGCGTCTGTGGCGTGACAACATATAGCGGCGGCAGTACCCCTACTTTGACCATGATGAGCACCACAGACAGGACGACCATGATTGTGAACAGGTGTTCGTTCTTAATCTTTATTTTTCAGACCCCCTGTCGTGGGCAGGTTTATTATGTGTATGTCGCGGTCAGACCCACTTTCTCTTAATGTCATGGTCACAACAGCTATCTTTGATCCATCAGGGCTCCGCCCGAGATTCCCATCATCAGCAGAGGTGTTTGACAGGGCGGGTGCAGAGAGGTTATACACTGGCACCGCATCCACCTCGACCGGATGCAGTTCCCATTCAGGAGTGGCTGCCACTGGCGTATTCTCGATCCGGTTGTCGGCATCGATGGTGGTGGTTGCTATATGTGCCGCGTCCTCGGGGTCAGTCGCAATCTCCAGACATGCTGACACTGATGGTGCGACTATGAGGATGATTCCAATTGCGAGTATATTTTTTGACAAGACATTACTCCAGCGAGGCGATTTGATTGATATCTCGTTTTATTACACTTAAGCCTTTCGATTAAGTAAAGAACTTTATGGTACAATGTGTAATTTCACAATGTGCCCCCAGATCTGATTATAAATTAGGTAATAATTGGGCAGGACACGCAGAGACAGAGCGGAGAAGAGTAACATGCATAAAAATTAAATAAACCAGCCCATAATACGATACAACCAACATGTCTGATGAAACAGAACAAGAAACCAGGAAGAAACGCGTTGACCGCGAACTCGAGACCGCGGGTTGGGGCGGCGGCAACATGACTGATGTAGTACGGAAACCAGACCCGAGGACGTGCAAGGAATTTACGATCTGTGACCCTGCTGCCGGCACTGGTGGATTCTTGATGTGTTTGTATGAATGGCTCATGGAAGAGACGAAGGGAGCGCTAATGCGTGAAGATGCGGAGAGGATCATGAATCGCACGTACTACGGAACCGAACTGGTTCCACGCCCTCGCCGCTTATGCCTGATGAATCTGTATCTGCATGGTCTGGAGGCGAACATCCATCTCGGCGATTCGATCTACGAACCTGACCCTGGTGATCATTATGACCTGGTATTAACAAATCCGCCCTTCGGGACGAAAGGAGCCAATCAGGCACCGGTGAGGGACGATTTCACGATATCAACGTCAAATAAGCAATTGAACTTTGTTCAGCATGTGGTAACGATACTAAAGCCCGGCGGGAGCGCGGCAATCGTCCTTCCTGATAATTGCCTCTTCAGTGATCAGGCAGGGGATGTCTTTGAGATACTCACTGAAGACTGCGACCTACACACAATCCTGCGACTGCCAAGGGGGACGTTTACACCGTACTCGCCCGGTGTTAAAGCAAACGTCATATTTGTAAGGAAAGGGGTCAAGACAAAGAATGTCTGGATTTATGACTGTCGAACGAATATACCGGGGATAACAAAGAAGGAGAGACCGCTTACTCCCGAGCATTTCAGATAGTTCGAGGAGTGCTACGGCACTGATCCAAACGTGGTGAAAGTTTCCGCACTGGAACAAAGAGGGGAGATGGCGGAGAGAACAGAGCGTTTCAAGAAATTCACTATTGAGGAGATCAAGAAGAGAGATTACAACCTCGATATCTTCTGGCTGAAAGACGAAACGCTTGAAGATTCAGAGAACCTGCCTGAACCGGGCGAACTGGCAGGAGCGGCGATCACCCACCTTGAAGCAGCGATAAGCGGTCTTCAGGAAGTAGTGATATATCTTGGTGAAGAGAACAACGGATCAGAGGTTGCCTAATGGAAGAGATGGAATTAATCCTCGATGAGGGCGAGGGCTACCTGATTGAGTTTAAGGAGTCGATGTCTGATTCGCTTGCGAAGGAGATGGTTGCTTTTGCCAATTCATCGGGTGGACAGATATTTCTCGGTGTATCCGATGAGGGTGTGGTAAAAGGGGTCAACATCACTAACAGACTCAGATCTCAGGTTCAGGACATTGCACGCAAATGCGACCCGCCGGTAAGCATTCTCCTCGAAGGGCAGGCAAATATCCTTACCATAGCGGTTCGCGAGGGAACCGACAAACCATACTCCTGCAAGGATGGTTTCTTCATCCGCACGGGTCCAAGCAGCCAGAAACTGAGACGAGACGAGATCGTCGATTACTTTAACCACGAAGGGAAGATCCGGTTTGATGAGCAATTCTGCATGGATTTTAAGTATCCTGACGACTTTTCGGAGGAGAGATTCCAGAGATACCTGCAACAATGTAACATCACCTCAAACCTTCCCCTCGAGCAGATTCTCACAAACCTTGGTGTGGCACAACGACAGGCTGGACGATTGCTCATGAAGAACGCGGGCGTCATGATGTTCGCCAGAGAACCCACCCGATTCTATTTTCACGCTGTAATCACCTGCGTTCGTTTCAGAGGGACGACCAAAACCCATATAATCGACCGCAAGGATTTTAGCGAGGATATTATCACGAACGTGGACAACGCCATGAAATGGCTGAAAACATACATTCCGCTTCGATATGAGATTGGTGGTGGAAAATTACAGCGAGACGAGGTACCAGAACTGCCCTATGATGCTCTGAGAGAGGCATTACTCAATTCAGTCATTCACAGGGATTATTTCGAGAAGGTCGCTTGTTACTATGGTTGAGTTCTATGACGACCGGGTCCACATCCTCAACCCGGGCGGTCTCGTTAAAGGGATCCTCCCTGAGGAGTTTGGCTTGACATCTATCTCCAGGAACCCATTTCTCCAGGGGCTATTCCACCGTGCGAATCTTGTAGAGAGAATAGGGAGCGGAATTGGTAGGATGAGGGATGAGATGAAGGCGGCGGGTCTTTTAGAGCCTGAGTTTAACTGGAATGGTTTCTTCAGGATTACATTTAAGAGGTCTGAGAAGAGAGATCTGGAAATCGCGGTAGCAGGCGGCACAGTAAGCGACATAGATCTTCGCATATCAGAGTTGATCAAGAACGGTGAGATAGTTCGCCGTCCGGATGTGGAGCGATTGTTGCAACTTTCTTATTCCAGTGCTCAGAGGCATCTGGCTAATCTTGTGGAGAGAGAACTGATATTATTTGAGGGAGCTCCAAAGACGGGTAAATATGTCCTGACCCGGAAAGGAGAGAAGTTTCTTGCATCTTTGAAGAAGAAAGGGGATCATCGATGATCCGGCAGGATATCCATCAGGGCGTATTTGGGGGATTGTTGGGGGAGGTGACTAAGTCACTGACTAAGTCAGAAAGCAGATGTGATGTAGTAAGTGATGTAGTAAGTGATGTAGTAAGTGATGTAGTAAGTGATGTAGTTTTGTGCATGATGGAGAGGGGCACCGATGGCTGAACCAATCCCCGAAAAAGAGATTGAGGGGGCGTATGAGTTGCCGGAGGGGTGGGTGTGGGTGGATATTGGCTCTTTTGCATTATTTGTTGGTAGTGGAATTACACCAAGAGGTGGCAAATCAAATTATTTAGAAAACGGTATACCATTCCTTCGTAGTCAAAACGTCTACCCTGATGGTTTACACTTGGATTATGTAGTTTATATTTCTGAAGATCTTCATAATCAGATGAGCAGGACCCATGTCGAGGATTTTGACGTTTTACTCAATATCACAGGGGCTTCAATTGGAAGATCAACATTTGTCCCTCCAAGTTTTGGTAGAGGAAATGTAAACCAACATGTTTGTATCATTAGATTTAAAGATTATGTTGATTCTGCATATATATCCAGTTTTCTTAATTCTCCTTTTGGCCAGGATCAAATATTTGCAACACAAGTTGGGGTTACAACAATACCTTCGCCACCCTGTTCGTTGGTATAACCCAGCTTTTAGCGTTCAGAACCTTAACACACACTTTACATGTAGCAGATATGTTCGCGAAACATTAAAATTAACTACCGCAAAAACCAGACCCAATTTTAATTCAAGAGATGGGTTGCCGGATAACGAAAATCGGCAGTATTAATAT
>DAOUXE010000214.1 GCA_030666765.1 Methanosarcinales archaeon | reverse complement strand
GCTGCTTACTTTGTTGTCGAAGAACTTAATAGAAGAGGGACAAAACTTTTGTGGATTCATTTATGTGAATGAGGTCTTAAACTATCGATTTTTATGTGTTTGAAAGTCAAGAATTATACTCTCGTCGAATCGATCAGACTTTCGTCGAATCGATCATACTCTCGTCGAATCGATCCTGTATCGATTGTATCCTGCGAAGGGATACTTAATTGCCGTGTTCTACCAATATTACTCTGGTGATATAATTGCATACCAGAATAACAATCAGACCTATTAGCTTAGGGGGGATGATCGCACTCATAGCAATTGCAGCGATTGCAACCGCACCGACATGCTGCGCAGTCCCGGACAGTGGAAACACAGATATTAAAATCACGGTAGATGAACTTACACCCCAGCCAGTCGAGCCGGGACGCGATCTCGTGTTATCTGTGACGCTTGGCAACTACGGAGGAGGTATGGCAGAACATGCAGTACTCACGATCATGCCAGATTCGCCAATCATCCTCAAGAACGAGAACGACCGGATCATAAGATCTAACCGGATCATCGGATACGGCGCACGCGTAGAGACGTATCTGCTTTATGCCAGTCCGGACGCGGTTTCAGGCAACTACGAGATCGAACTCGGAGCAACATGGACTGATGACGAACAGCGCCGCGAGCAGAACCTGACCGTCCCGGTTGTGGTACGTGGCGAACCAAAACTCGTAATCTCGGACATCACGATTGAACCAGAGATAATAAAGCCGGAGGACGCGTTTAATCTCAGTTTTCGTATTTCAAATAAGGGTTCAGGAACCGCAAGTACGGTGCAGGTGACTGCTGCACTTGACAACCTCTCGTTCGTGCCGATGGGCGCGGATACGAAGATCATCAAGAGACTTGACCCGGACGCATCCGAGCAACTGAGCTATAGGATCATGACGAGCGACAGCGCGAAGGTTGCATCGTACGCAATACCGATAACGATGTATTGCAATGATGAAAGCGGCGCAAACGTTACCTCTCAGAGTTCTGTCGGGGTCAATGTGGTGGGGGATGCAGACCTCTGCATCGCAAGCATGAGGACGAAGCCGGAAAGACCCGCAACCGGAGATGTAACGACACTTATGCTCCGGATCGAAAATTCCGGACATGGCGATGCCGAGTCTGTGAAAGTTATGATCGATACTCCGTTCGAGGGGACCCGGACCGCGTTTCTCGGTGAGGTTGAGGCAGACGATGATGCGCCATGCATCTTCAACTTCCGCGCAACAGAGAGCGGAGACATCCCATATCATGCTGTGATCTCGTACAAAGACGATCTCGGGGATCACACGAGAACCACTGATCTGATACTGTATGTTGGCGACGGCGGAAACGGTGATATACTAATTCCGTCTCTTATTATGGCTGCGCTCATCATTGTCGGCGTATTATATCTTCGCAGGAAAAAATAAGAAGATCCCGGAGATCAGATCGATTAAAATGACTTCCACAAGAACAGAACTCAAGGTTTCAGCCTTCCTAGCCTACAAATTTATCACAAAGGGCAACAGGGGCACATCAGCACTCACAATCCTCATAATGGCGCTCGCCTTTGTGAACCTCATGTTCACGACATCGGTCTTCGACGGAATGGGCGACGCCACCGAGCAACAGGTGATTGATACCCTTTACAGCAACATCGTGATCGAACCGAAAGATGATGAGGCATATATAGAGAACCCTGACTCGGTTGTGAAGAAGATAATCAATGTACCTGGGGTTATAGGCACCTCCGCGCAGTATGTCACAGGTGCGACTATCGCTTATGAAGAGCAGAGCGGCGCATGGAGTATCCGCGCAGTCGATCCTGATGATGAGCAAACGGTCTCTCTTGTTCCGGATATGATGATTGCGGGTGAGTATCTGAGCAAGTACGACATAGAGGAGATCATCATCGGAAAAGAGATCGCAGGTGGGTACGGGGGTAGCCTCGAACACATATCACTCGGCGGCGTTGTGGTCGGAGATACCGTGGAGGTGACCTTCACGAACGGGGTCAGACGCGAGTATCGGGTGAAAGGGATCTTTGATACGAACTTCATCCAGTCGAACCAACTGGCATACGTGACCGAGAAGGAGATGGAAACAGTGCTCGGGATCCACGATATGGCATCCCAGATTCTTGTAAAGACCGATACGAAAGGCGAAGAGGACAGATTTTTAAACCAGTTCGTTGAGCTGGGCGTTCATGAAGATATTAAACCATGGGCGGTGTACGCAGGAATAGTCGCCACCCTCACACAGAGTTTCGCTGTGCTAAATACACTCACCGGGGCTATCGGCTTCTTTGTTGCAGGCGTCACAATCTTCATCGTGATCTACGTCAGTACAGTGAGCAAACGAAGGCAGATGGGGATCCTACGGGCGATCGGGATCAAGGAATCGATAATCATCCTATCATACATATTTCAGGCTGTATTTTATGCGATATGTGGTTGCATTGCCGGACTGGTGATCATGTTTGCTATACTGGTACCCTATTTCATCAAGCACCCAATGGTATTTCCCATGGGGAATGTAACACTTTTAATCGAGCAAAAAGCTGCCATCATGAGAAGTGCAGGGCTGATCATATCTGCTGCAATCGCAGGTTTCCTCCCCTCGTGGCGAGCGGTACGTGAAACGATCCTTGATGCGATCTGGGGGGATTAAATGATAGAACGGGTAGAACGAGATGAACCGGACACGATAATTGCGACAAGAAACTTATCACGAACCTACACCATGGGAAAGATGCGGGTGACCGCGCTCAACCGCGTGACGCTTGATATCAGGAGAGGTGAGTTTGCAGCGATCATGGGAAAGAGCGGGAGCGGAAAATCGACGCTCCTGCACCAGTTAGGACTTCTCGACACGCCGACCGAAGGTGAGATTGTGATCGACGGGGTCGAGATATCCGGGCTATCCGCGTCGGAGGGGACGATGTTTCGGCTTGAGAAGTTTGGTTATGTATTTCAGGAGTATGCGATCCTGCCTGAAATGACCGCGCTTGAGAATGTGTACCTGCCGGCAATGGCGATGGGCTTATCGCGGGGTGAATGCATCACAATGGGGATGGATGCGCTCGAGAAGGTCGGACTTGCTGAGAGAGCAGACCACCGCCCGCGAGAGATGTCAGGCGGTGAGCAGCAGCGGGTTGCGATTGCGCGGGCACTTATCAACGAGCCAAAGATCCTATTTGCTGACGAGCCGACCGCGAATCTGGACAGCATCTCGTCTAAGCAGATTCTTGAGCTCTTCCGGGCTCTGAACAGGGATGTCGGGCAGACGATTCTGATGGTAACGCATGAGCTTGAGGACGCGGATATTGTGGACCGGGTGATCTGGCTCGCGGATGGTGGGGTTGTGGAGCGCGGTACTTAGGCGCACACAGAACGGACGGAGAGGTTCTTCTGAAGATCCGGATGAGGGAAATCTTCAAGTCCGGTTCTGTGAGGGGGGCTCATAGTAACCTCG
>DAOUXE010000126.1 GCA_030666765.1 Methanosarcinales archaeon | reverse complement strand
GTTTTCAAAACTGTATCAGACAATCCATTGGATATGGGGTCTCCCGTATTAAGTGTCACCTTTATGCCACCCACCCCATGGTCCCCAGCTTCTCCCTCAGTCCCCCACCCGCCACAGGCATAGCTGGGCTGCGGCGCCCAATCAACGCCTAATGTATAACCTGAATCATGGATCACAGATTCACTCTCTCCGATTATAGCACCGCCATTGCCGACCCATTCCTTCACTTCTTCAACATCCATGTATCCTTCACCTGCATGAAGATGGAAGGCGCCTCTGCCTATATAGATTACATCATAGTTCGGAAGAGTGTATGCAGTCAAGTTCACTACATCGCTTGCTTCAATTCCTGCAGCAGCAAGATCTGAATAAGGTGGTAAGTCCTCGCCATATCGTGGCCACCATACGCCCAAACGTATTTTTTTAACTGTTTGAGATTGACTAACGCTGGGCGTGTACTTATCTTCTCTATCGGCTGAATAACCTACAGTCCCATCAATTGCTGCTGTAGCACTTACCATTCCGCTTAAACCCATTAAAAGCACCGCGCAAATCGTAAACGCCAGCATCTGTTTTCTCCATTTCATTTTTCTATTCACCTTCCTACTGTTTTAATCCACCATAACCGACAGGCGTTATGGCATCGTCTCCCAAAGTCACACCACCAATCATTGTGGAGATCACCTTCGACCACGTTTACATCACACGTTATTATATAAAAGTCTATCGGCAACGAATCATCCGGAGCATATAAGGCTTTATCATCAAAAAATAAGAAAAAATCAGAGCCTACTGCCCTGCCTTTCCGATCGATTTCTCGATAGTACATTTTGTGTACTATGTCTTGCTAACCGCCATACCTGGCGAATATGTGCAAGTCTCAGCACCACTGTCCGGAACCTCACCTGTTCCATCTGTCCGTTCCACGTACCAAGAGTTACAATATATTTAATGAGGATTAATTAGTATTATAAACTTTGGATTCTTTAACAACTTGCAATTGTAACTTCTTGTCGCAGCACCGTGAGGCGTGACAGTCTCATAATCAATACATTCCTGCCATAGTGTGTCATGGCTGAAACGGAGTTTCTTTTGCGTTCCATCTCCCTGCTGCCGCCTCCTGCTTCCAAGTTTGAGTAGCCCTTGTGAACGTGAGCGTTATCAAGACACATACTCGTGCACTCACCTGCTGATATACCAGAATCGCGCGTTCTGCGAGCGCACGCAGATACTCAGATGCCCCTCGAAGAACGAAAGGTTCCCGTTGTACAGTTTCACAACTGTCCTTCTTCTGCCGACTTCCTTGATGATTCACGCTATAACTTCTTCGAAACTCAGATCCCGGATGTTTATCTTCTTTCCATCCAAGAACTCAAGCATCTCCGGATTGATCGAGGAACCTTGGGTATATGATCCTGTTCGCGTCTTTGATCGGTCTCTTTCCTTTGGCTGTGATCAGTCCGGCATTGCCAAGACCTGCGCTGGTGAAAGATACGCCCCCACAGCCGATTCTAAAATAACTCGTATTCCAGTCGTTTCTTGTCAGGATCGTAGATACAAGTTGGATCTCCGCCATAGAAATCGTCTCCGTAGAAATACGCCTTCTGGCGGCAACCTCCGCAGACATCCATGTACTCACACCGCCCGCATGTGCCTGCAAGTGTCATCCTACGCTCCCGAATCTCAAGCAGTTGTGTTCCAGGATGTTCGTTCCAGATCTCATTAAATGAACGCTCTTTGACGTTACCCACCGTCATCTGTGGTGTAAAATGGCACGGATTTACATTTCCAAGATAGTCCACATTCGCGACCTTGTTTCCGATCGAACATCCACCCGAAATCGTAAGAAGTTCCCTGACCTTGTCGAACCGCTCTGGATCTTCCCGTTTCAGGCGTTCAAGTATGTAAACCCCATCCATCGGCGAATCTGTCGTTAATATCTCGATCTCCTTGTCCTGAAGTTCGATTGCACTGTCATAGAGATACTTAAGCACCTGCGTCCGCTGCTCCTTCGTAACGTCCATCTCCATGATCCCTTTTCCACGCCCGGTCGGAACGAGGTGGTAGAGGCAGAATCTTGGTATCCCTTTCTCGACGCATAGATCGAGCAGTTTCGGAACTTCCTGCCAGTTTTCCTTGTGTATAGTTATACGCAGACCTGTTTTAAGTCCTGCTTCCTGCGCGTTCTTTACCCCTTCCATAGCGCGGTCAAAAGCCCCCTTTACGCCGCGGAACGAATCGTGCATCTCTGCATTGGCGGCATCCACGCTAACCCCGACATACCTGATATCTGCCTCTGCCAGCAGCGCAGCCACCTCCGGAGTGATCAGTGTTCCGTTTGTGGATACCACCATGCGAACACCCTTCTCTTTCGCATAGAATGCAAAAGGAAAGAAATTTTCGCTGATGAGAGGCTCTCCACCGGTTGCGATTAGCATCGGTGTGCCAAACGAAGCCATCT
Organism: Methanosarcinales archaeon; assembly: GCA_030666765.1. Lineage (GTDB taxonomy): Archaea > Halobacteriota > Methanosarcinia > Methanosarcinales > Methanogasteraceae > Methanogaster_A. The sequence continues at coordinate 2,716 of DAOUXE010000126.1, read as the reverse complement.
CATCGATGAAACGCATTCCTTCTTCGAGCGTCCATTCATCCGGATGTTTCGACCTTGCATCCATATAGCAGTGTTTGCACGAGAGATTGCACTCACGCGTGATGTTCCACATAATGATGGGCTTAACCTCGGAAGAGAACCTGATTAAGTCGTCAGGCGCCTCTGCACATGCAAGCTCCCTCGCACGCATTGCCTCCCAGACTGTAGCGCGGTCTGCCAGTACCTTTGAGAATATGATCATACCATCTCTTCCGGACGCTTCTGTGATAAACATTATGATCGATGTTGTAATAGGTGGGCTGTGGCGGACAATGGTGCAGAGGACTGCTGACTATGGCGATCCCTCTGTTCAGTCCCTAAGAAGCCCTCCAAATCCGCTCGATGTCGAACCGGATGTTCTGCCTGCTGGCAGGAATGCCCGCAGCGCGGATGCGAGATTCGCTATTGTCATCGACTGCAGGATGATGTGGCCCGGACCGGTCAGCGTTGTTAGGAATATCCCTTCCCCGCCGAAGAGCGACGTTTTAATCCCGCCAGCACTCGTGATGTCGTACCCGACAGTGGCGTCGAATCCCACAACCGAGCCTGTATCGACTTTCACAGACTCGCCATCTGCCAGATCCATCTCGATGAAGTCTCCACACGCGTGTATGAATACGGTACCGTCTCCACTGAATTTCTCAAGAATGAAACCCTCTCCTCCAAAGAATCCTGCTCCGAGCTTCTTCGTAAACGCAATATCGAGATGAACGCCGCTTTCAGCACAGAGGAACGCATCCTTCTGCGCAAGAAACTCGGTACCGTGCAGTTCGATCGGTCTGATTCTCCCTGGAACATTTCCTGCGAATGCCACATACCCGCTGCTCCCGGCAGGTGTGAATTCGGTGAGAAAGAGAGATTCCCCACTGAGTTTCCTCTTGATCCCGCTAAAGAGACCGCCTTTCATCTTTGCCTCCATCCGCATGTTCGGGCTCATGTGGTTCATCGCGCCAGCTTCGGCGTAAACGATCTCGTTTTCATCCATATGCAACGTGACAATTTGTAGGTTATCCCCTGTGATCTCATATCTCATGGTTACCACCGATTGGATATGTGCTGTCAAGATGTATAAACGTGAGGGTCTCTGGTATCTCGCGTTGCAGTGAGATAATCTTAAATTGATATGTTGCCATATATATTGCAATACCTGCCAACACGCCGCAAGGACTGGCACCACTGCAAAAGAAATATATGGAACAACGGCAACATCCTCACAGTGTGCGTGACATTACACGGATGCCACAAACGCTCTAACAAAGATGGCGAAAGGAGGCACAAGTCATGGCGGAATATCGATGTACGAACTGCGGATACGTTACCGTTGCAGATGCGGCTCCGGATGAGTGTCAGGTCTGCAAGCACAAGAAAACGTTCGAGAAGATCAAGGAGTGATCAAACATGCTCGAAATAGAAAACCTGAACCTTGAGGTTGATGGACGACCTGTGCTCAAAGGTCTTGACCTAATAATCGAGAAGGGCGAGTGTCATGTCCTGTTGGGTCCGAACGGATCCGGAAAGACATCGCTCTTGCTTGGCATACTCGGGTTTCCGAGATACCGGGTGACTGGCGGCAGGATCGTCTTCAATGGTGAGGATGTCACCAACCTGACGACCGCTGAGCGCGTGAAACTCGGGATGGGGATTGCGTTTCAGAACCCGCCGGTTATACGCGGCATCAGGCTTGGGGAGATGGTGAACCTCTGCCGCGGAGATAAATCCGGTGAGGTAACCGATGAGACACGTATTCTTGCAAAAGAACTGCATTTCACAGAGGAATTCTTGGAGCGGGACGTGAACGCCGGGTTCTCGGGAGGCGAGATCAAACGGTCCGAGATACTGCAACTGATGGCGCAGGATCCGGATTTTGTGATGCTGGATGAGCCTGATTCCGGCGTTGACATTGAGAACATGGAGTTAATCGGCGGGATGATTGGCAAACTCCTGCGCAGGCAGGAGCTTCCAAGCAGGCGGACCGCATCCGGGCTTATCATCACGCACCTTGCAACGATCACCGACTATGTGGGTGTGGACTGGGCGCATGTGATGCTCGGCGGCAGGATCGGGTGCTCTGGAAAGCCGGATCAGATCATCAGGCAGGTATCGGAGGGGGGTTATGAGAAATGTATAAGGGAGTGTCAGATGTCGTGAGTCTATAAGTCACGATGACGAGATCGAGATGATCGGAATGGAGGTGGCTATGCGTTACGAGGGAAAAGAAGGTCGCGTTCCCGAGGATGCTTCAACTGATAATCTCGGCTTTGATTTACGTTCGGCTGATAAAGATGGTGTGAATCGGTACATCGAGGTCAAGGCACGGGCAGGGGTCGGGGCTGTTGCGCTGACACAGAATGAATGGTGGAAGGCATTGAGGTTCGGGGAAGACTATTTCCTCTATGTGGTGATGAATGCTGCAAGCGATCCTGAGCTGTATGTTGTCCGGAATCCTGCGGAGAATCTGGATCCGGAAGAGCTGGTGGAGATGGTGCGGTATATTGTGAGTGCTGATTCGATTCTGTCGGCAGGGGGTCGGGAGTGATAAATCAGCATTTGTAGTCACCGGGCATTCTGAACCCTTTGCTCCTTAAAGTCCTGCAAATTATAGCCTTCTCTTTTTTACTCAGTATCTCAAGATCGTTTAGAATCTCTATCAACCCAAGTGTGCCAGTTATCTCAATTT
>DAOUXE010000265.1 GCA_030666765.1 Methanosarcinales archaeon | reverse complement strand
TTTCCACGTTGTTCTGCAGGCTTACTACGTAGGCGTTGCCGCCCACGTATTCCGCAGTAGGATTACCCCGAATGGACAGGGCAGCCCGCTTGGGCAATCTGTGATGCAACTTCTTGTCGGCTTGGCAAATTGTACGAATGTTATGGCTGTGGATCGCCATCAGATACCTTTGCTAGTACTTATTCAAAATTGTGTGAATATTAGCATATAAAACCACGAGATTACACAAGATTAACACAGAAATCTTGTGAAAATCTGTGTAATTGTGTGGTTCCTACCATGAGTTACTCGGGGCATGTACTTTTGCTACTTTATTGTCTGGTGAGCACTTACGGAAAATCCGAAACTTCATGCGTACGGTAGAGATATACTAAAATAGAGTATCAACAAGGATAATACAAACGAGGTGACAGCATGGAACTGTTAGATGTCAGAGAAAAAATTGAAACAATTGATAAGAAGATACTGAAATTGGTCGCAGACCGCACCGAACTTGCAGGCACAGTTCTGGAGCTAAAAAAGGCGGAAGGAAAGAGAATCAAGGATGAGGGGCAGGAACAGGTCGTTTTGAATCGAGCTGTCGATTACGCAACCGAACTGAATCTCGATATCGGTTCGATCAAGCGGATATATGAGATTTTGATCCGGATGAACATCGAACGTCAGCATGAACTGAGTGGTGAAGGAAATTTGCCATAATGTCAAAAATTGCGGTAATCCTGGGGGCAGAATCCGACAGTGATATCGCTGATCAGGTAACCGGGGTTCTGGATAGGGGTGGTTACGACTATGATCTTCAAGTCATCTCTGCACACAGAAATCCTGAAAAACTGGACGATTATATCCGGGAGAGCGATGCGCTGGTATTTATTGCGATTGCCGGATTGTCAGCAGCGCTGCCCGGTGTTGTTGCTGCAAGGACAGGTAAGCCGGTTATCGGGGTTCCGGTCAGCAAGAAGCTCGGCGGGCTTGATGCACTGCTCTCAATTGCGCAGATGCCGCCAGGCGTTCCGGTAGCCTGTGTTGGAATCGATAACGGCAGGAATGCTGCACATCTCGCGATACGGATGCTTTCGATGCGTGACAACCCTTAAGACTACAGAAATCAATAAGTGTTTGCAATCTAATAATTTTGATTAGAGGTACAATATATGGGCGTAAAGAAAAAAATGGTCGAACGTGTTCGGGACCTGATGAGTCAACCCGAAAATATCAGAAACATCGGTATAGTTGCACATATCGATCACGGCAAAACCACACTCACGGATAATCTGCTTGCGGGCGCTGGCATGATCTCGAAGGAACTTGCAGGCACGCAGCTCTTCATGGATTCGGATGAGGAAGAACAGGAACGAGGCATCACAATCGATGCTGCAAACGTCTCGATGGTGCATGAGTTCGAGGGCGATTCCTACCTGATCAATCTCATAGATACTCCTGGTCACGTGGACTTCGGAGGGGACGTTACACGAGCGATGCGCGCTGTTGATGGTGCGGTCGTCGTGGTCGATGCGGTCGAGGGCGCGATGCCGCAGACAGAGACTGTGCTTAGGCAGGCACTCAAGGAGAATGTAACTCCGGTCCTCTTCGTGAACAAGGTCGACCGGCTGATCAACGAACTCCAGGTCGATCCTGAGACGATGCAGATCAAACTTGGGAAAGTGATCGATAATGTGAATAAACTCATCAAAGGGATGAGCGAGGAGAAATACAAAGAGTGGCGGCTCGATGCTGCAAACGGAACTGTGGCATTCGGATCGGCGTTGTACAACTGGGCGATAAGTGTTACCTATATGCAGAAGAGCAATGTAGGTTTCGCAGATGTGTATAATTATTGTAAAGATAATAATATGAAGGCGCTTGCTGAGAAGTGCCCGCTTCATGAAGTATTAAACGATATGATCATCAAGCATCTGCCAGACCCGCTCGTATCCCAGAAGCGACGGGTTCCTGTGATCTGGCATGGCGATGCGGATTCCGAGATCGGAAAGCAGATGGCTTCGTGTGATCCGAATGGTGATACCGCGCTTATGGTCACGAAGATCACGAGAGATCCCCATGCCGGCGAGATTGCGACGGGCAGGCTCTTTAGCGGAACGATCGTCCGCGGTCAGGAACTGTACATATCAGGCACATCAACCACCGACCGAATCCAGCAGGTAGGTGTCTTTATGGGACCTGATCGGGTTGAGGTCGAGAAGATCCCGGCAGGAAATATTGTGGCGGTAACGGGGCTAAAGAATGCGATCGTCGGAAGCACTGCAACGACACTTCAGGATATGTATCCGTTCGAGACGATCACACATGCAAGCGAGCCAGTGGTCACGGTTGCAGTCGAGGCAAAGCACATGCGAGACCTCCCGAAACTGGTCGAGGTTTTAAGGCAGGTCTCAAAGGAGGATCCGACATTGCAGGTCAAGATCGACGAGGAGACCGGCGAACACTTGCTTGCCGGGATGGGGGAACTGCATCTTGAGATCATAGCCCACCGGATCGAGCGTGACAAAGGTGTCGAGATCACCACGTCCGAGCCGATCGTGGCGTACCGCGAGACCATTATGGGCAAAGCAGGGCCGGTCGAAGGGAAGTCGCCGAACAGACATAACAGATTCTACATCGAGGTTTCACCTCTCGAACCGGAGATCGTCGATCTGATCAAATCAGGCGAGATTAGCATGAGGATGGATAAGATTGAGCGGCGGGATAAACGGATGGGGCCTGGGATGGACAAGGATGAGGCCAAGAGCTTCTCTGCAATCTCAGAATCAAACGTCTTTCTTGATATGACCAAGGGTGTCCAGTATCTCCGCG
>DAOUXE010000030.1 GCA_030666765.1 Methanosarcinales archaeon | reverse complement strand
TCTTCACCTTTACTGAGAGTGCACCGTCCTTCAATATACCTTCATCACACTTGTGGTACATCCTGAGGAATGATGGGTCGATCTCTCCAATCGTCTTCATGATATCGGGAGTGAACCCGATCTTCTTGCTTATGTTCTCTACAGTCTGTAGTCCCATTGTCACACACCTCTTCTTTTCTTTACAGTCTCTTACAGCCTCTCATCGACCCTGCCGCCGATAGCACATTCCGGGATGTAGCAGCTGACATCGATAAAATCACATATCTCACCGCACGATGGACACTGTTCCGGCGGAACGTCCGCTTCCAGCGTATATCCGCAGTTTGAGCATTTCCAGCTGGTCATGTCAGTAACCTCTTAAACCTCTTCAGCAGCCAGCGAAGTTCTCCGCCTCGTGCTCGCCGCAGAACCAGCATGTTTCAGGGTTGTCGCCTTCAACAAACGTCATCTGCCCGCATGTGAGACATGCAACTTTGTTGTCGTGTACAACCGGTGTTCCGGGTGGCAGAACCGAAACGGTTCCGGAAACTTCCCAGAGCCCGTGCAGGTTACAGCGCGAGACCGCCCGCAGTTTGACAGATCCCACGTTGTCGAGCCGGATCGTGAAGACGGTCTTTGGCTCGGTGAGTTGCGGGGTTAAGTCTATTCGTGCCAGGAATACGTACTCTGCATACAGTTCGATCCACTGTATGTGATGTCCCGGCTCATTCGGGTGCGCAAGCATCCCGCCGACCGCAACTTCGATGTTAAACGGCTCCCGTGCCGCAACCTTCGCAGGAATGCTGATATGCGGCAGATGCTTCTTCTCAAGCTCTGTCAGATTCATCAGATTCGCTGCTCTGTTTATTCGCAGGAACTGCTCATCGATCACTTCTTCAACCATTTCATACCTCCTTTGGTTCATTCCATCGGTTTGAAAAACTCCTTCCCAACACCACACGACGGACACTTCCAGTCGTCTGGCAGATCCTCAAACGCTGTTCCGGGTTCGATTCCACTCGTTGGGTCGCCCCTCTCAGGGCGGTACAGGTATCCACACATCTTACATTTGTAGTTCGTCATAGTTTGCCCTCCTTACTCAAACAAGATCCATCGGAACGCCACAGCAAACGAGCTCTCCGTCACCTTCTTCCATTACCTGAACAACGTTCCCGCAGATACTGCATTCGTAAACTTCTCCTTTAACTGTCATATCTACCTCCTACTTAGTATTCTTCACACTTAATCTCAAAGTACTCTCTCGGATGATCACATACCGGACACTTAACAAGCGGTTCATTGCCCTCGTGTACGTATCCGCACTTCCTGCAGACCCAGATGACCTTCGTATCCTTCGTAAAGACCGTATCCTTCTCAATATTTGCAAGCAGTTTCCTGTACCGCTCTTCGTGATGCGCCTCTGCAGACGCTATCATCCGGAGTCTGTGGGCAATCCCGTCCAGTCCTTCGCTATCTGCAACGTCTGCAAACGCAGGATACATAGTCTTGGTCTCATAGTTCTCGCCAGCGATCGCTGCGGCGAGGTTCTCAGCGGTTGTGCCAAGCGTTAGTGGTGCTGTGGCTTCAACATTGATCTCACCTGGGTTTTCAGGGATCTTCTGCCGCAGTTCATTAATCATCCTGAAGAGCCACTTCGCATGTTCCCGTTCATTCTCTGCTGTTGCGAGGAAGATACTTGAGATCTGCTCAAAGCCCTCCTTCTTTGCAACTTTTGCATAGAACGTGTACCTGTTCCGAGCCTGACTCTCGCCGATGAAGGCTTTTGTCAGGTTTTCAAGCGTCTTCTTCATGACTCTATCCGCCTTCGGGCTTCATGCTGTAGACCTCGGTAACCGTGACAGTGACGAGGTTCTTCGGCGATGGAAATCCCATTCCGGCAAGCTCTTCCTTTGCCGCTTCAAACTCGGGTCCGCTATCTGCAAGCGTTGCGGTTCCCTTGAGCTGATATCCTGATGCAGTCTCTGCATCCACGATATCGATCGCAACCCTTGGGTTCTCCATTAAGTTCTTTCTGGTGTGTTCTGAGAAGATATCTGCAAACCGGATCGTCTGCTCATCAACGATCCTGAAGCTGCCTTTTGGTGAGACATTCGGCACGCCATCTTTTGATGCCGTAGCAACCGAGCCCCACTGTATCTTCTCGAGAACCTTCTTTACGTCATCTGTGATCTTATCCATCTTACTCACCTCCTAACTCTTTTCGGAAAGTGCTCTTGCGATGCTTTCGCCAAGCTCCCTGGACTCCTGTCGTATCTTGCCGGTGATCGCACCTGATACCTGCAGCCCGGGTTCCACCACATCCATGCCCCAGCTCTTCATGGCATCAATGATGATTCCGACAGCTTTGGGGCGGGTTGCATAAGATCCGAATGCCGTCCCGACCTTTCCAGACAGATCAAGGCTTCCAGCTTTCTTAAGTAGTTGCTCCACAAAGACGACCGGTAACATATTATATGTTGATGAGCCGATTGCAACAGCCTCTGCCGAGTCCATGACCGCGAGCGCGTCATCCACACTCGTTGTGCGCCCGCCGCCGGGCACATCCTCAGTCACGTTGCCCAGCAGGATCAGTTCAGTCTCAAGACCCTCAGACCTTGCCCCGTCGTCTATCTGTTCTGCCATCTCTCCGGTGTGACCGGTTCCGGTTCCGTAGATTACAGCCAGTTTAGCCAATTACAACACCTCCAATGTGTGTTTACAGGATGTTTAAGAAATCCGCCTGCATCGGCGACAAAACATCCTGATACGCGCGGAATCTGCACGCTTTACGCGCGTTCTACCCCTCTTTGAAAGACAACTTTAAAAACTTATCGTCCGAATATCATCAAGAATTGATGGATTTAAGACGATATTCGCAAAACTGCTATCTGGTGTCGATTGCGATGTGTAAATAAGCCACCAAAACTCTTATTATGGATCGGATAGTTGAGTACCAGCAAGGTGATCAAAATGGCAGGAGAACATAAACTTGCACACGAAGAACCAACGCAAGGCGCGATTGGCGAGATTGAGGAACTCAAGATAGAGATCGTTGAGATGCTGAAAGATGCGGCGGTCAAGTTCCCTGTGAAGAATAAGAGCGAGCTTGCGAATCTCTTTCCACCTGGAACCAAGATGGCGTGCAGGGTCGGTGGCAAAGAGACGCATTTCGATGAACTCGCAGAGACGCTCAACGCAGACGACTTTCCACTCGAAGATGCATCGGCGGTTGCGTCAAAGATACTCTCCAGGTGTTCCCTCGCATAGGTGGGGGACCTTTCTTATTTTTTAGGGACAAAAAAGGCAGGAGGTGCTAGTACCATGACAGACTCAAAACCAAAACTCGTAATCGTCTACGGAACAGGGACGAATAATACCAGAGCTGTTGCAGAAGGTATAGAGTCGGGTGCACGGGCTGAAGGTGTTGATACCACCCTCTTAAACGTGGCAGACCTCGAAAAGGAGGAGATCGTTGCAGAGATTGCAGGTGCACAGGGAGTCGCGATAGGCTCACCCACCTACAACAGAAAGCCGATTCCGGCAATAGTAACACTTGCAGAGATGCTGAAGGATGTTGATATGGGCGGGAAAGTCTGCGCAACCTTCGGAGCTTATGGGCACAGTGGAGAAGCTCCAAAGACGCTCAAGCGGGTTCTTAAGCCCTGCAACATGGAGCAGATGGACGTTCTGCGGATACTCGGAAAACCATCAGGCCCTACGCTGGATGAATGCCGGGAGTACGGTGCGGAGATCGCTAGAAAGATGCTTGAGAAATAGTACTATTAATAGAATTGATATGAGGGAAAATAATGTTAAGTGAAACGATGATGGAGCACCTGAATGAACAGATCAACAACGAGATCTATTCAGCGTATCTCTATATGTCGATGTCTGCCCACAGCACGTGCACCGGGCTGAAAGGCTTTGCCAACTGGTTTATGGTCCAGTATCATGAGGAGATGTCACATGCGATGAAGATCTACGATTACATCAATGATCAGGGCGGGCGGGTATTGCTTTCTGCGATAAAAGAGCCACTAACCGAGTTTGAGTCGCCGCTTGATATGTTTGAGAAGACCCTTACGCACGAGCGGTTCATCACAGGCTGCATCAACGATCTCGTGGACCTTGCGATTGAGGAGAAGGATCATGCCACAAACATCTTCCTCCAGTGGTTCATAACCGAACAGATCGAGGAAGAGGGAAACGACAACGATATCATCGCCAGGTTAAAGATCGTCGGAGCGGACGGCAACGGACTCCTCATGCTTGACCGGGAACTCGCAGCACGGGTATTCACGCCTCCTGCGGCGTCCGATATATGAAACTGAACTGTTCCATCGACAAAATAAAGAGACTTACTCCAGGGGATGCTAAAAAGATCCTTGATACCGATACAAAAGGAGCATTCCAACTGCTGGACGTGAGACAGCCCCGTGAATACGAGTCAGGACACATCCCCGGAGCGAAATTAATTCCGCTTGGGGAACTTGAGTACAGGTACGGAGAACTTGGCAATGACCGGGGAATTATTTCGTACTGCCGAACTGGTCACAGGAGCATGGCTGCAAGCACCCTCCTCTGCGGTCTTGGATTTGAAAACGTCTACAATCTCAGTGGAGGGATCCGTGCATGGGACTACGAGGTCATTAAGGGAACTACCGAAGATAAACTGATAACGGGAGGCGAGGAGACGTTTGACGTACTGATAGTTGCGCTCATGCTCGAGAAAGGTGCACTCGAGTTCTACACAAAGGCGCAAGGGTTGGTCAAAGACGCGAAAGCGGCGCAGGTCTTCCAGAGACTTGTTGCGATGGAAGATACACACCTACAGAGGCTGTATGCGCGGTATAACCAGTTGCTCTGGGAGATGAAGTCGCTTCTCGGTGCTGCTGATGAGTTACCATCTCTCGACCAGTTGAAGGCGGAACTCTCCACTGCTTATATGGAAGGCGGCACGAGGATCAATGAGGAACTGGTAAAGATCAAGGATTCTGCGTTTATGGACGACCTTGAAGCCCTCGAGATCGGTCTTGAGAAGGAGTATGCGGCTTATGACTTTTACAAGAGGGCTGCAGATACAGTTGGTGATAATAAAACCAGGAATCTGCTCCACGAACTTGCAGGAGAAGAGAAGGGGCATATTAATCACTTGCTGCAGGAGATAGAGAGGCGCGATTTAAGGGTGCTGACGAATGATCTTTGAGCGAATAAAGGAATAAGTGATCATCACGCAAAGCCATGTGTGCGCTGATCGCCTCGATGATCTTGAACTGCCGTGTGCATCTTTTCTGGTGGCACAAGTCGATAGAAGTGGATTGACAAAAAGGAAAGCGAAGAGGAGAGCCAATTTCTGTTAAGGACACTTAACTTTCGGATTTTAGAGTTTTTCATCCGCTTATCATCTTCTCGATTTCCAGTAAAACGTCCTTTAATCCAACTTCTTTCGATAATCCTGGAAGTTTCTTTCCGTTTATATATTTGTGGTGTGGCTGAGTAGCGATTTCCGGATGATGGGAGGCGTTATCATACCTGAAAACCATTTCGCCATTTGTATTCATGAAATGAAATCTATACTTCAGGCGAATCATTTTATCCCTCCTCGTGTTTACCAGTTCCATAAATTGAAGTGCAGAGCCATCTACCATCCCTATCATACCATGAACTATTCCGAGACCTCTCGATTTTACTTCATATTCAACATCTGCGATTTCAACGAATATTGAGCTTTTTATAAGGCTTTGAATCTCTGAGAAGTAATCGATCACTTGCATGATCCAAGCATCCTCTCAATTATGATGCGCTCCTTCTCAAGAAATCCAAGTACTTCATACTCAGCAGCCCATATCATAACGTCCTGATAGTCCCCGGCAAGTCCTTCCTCAAATTTTTCAAAGAATTCCTTGCTGCTCACTCCTGTTCTCTCTTCAAAATCATTCAGCTTCTTCGTCGTTTCAAGGATGCTCCTCTCCAGCAAAAGCTTTTTTCTTATAAGCAATGGCCCCAACACGCCAATAGCTGCCTCAACATCCGGAACTTCAAGCTTTATCACACCCATGCATTCACCCCGTATTCCTTATTTTGTGGTTTATTATATTTGATAGTCCTCATGTAGGGTTAGGTCTTCTATCTTATTAACAATGATCATGTTCGGGATGGTAAAAACCGGTTCCAATTCATTCGCCGTATCATCCGGAGTACTGCTGGAGAACCTGTATCTGCTCGATCTCCTTTTGGTGTCTTCTTCCCACAAGGCTTTGCGAGTCTGACACTTTACCACAGTTGTGCCTTCGCGTATGTCGGAGCCCGGAATGCGAGCATCATCGCGCTTGAAGCCCGCAAGCGATGTTGTCTTTGCCGCAATCGTCCTTAAGCCAGAAGATCACATCAAGAGTGCTGATAGGCGGCAGGCTGATATTGGTGAGTGCGCTGGTGGTCAGTGGGGTGGGGGTGGTGAGGTGCGGCGCATAAGTGAAATGTGAGCTGCCCATACACCCGGGTATCCATGAACGCTTGTGCACAGGCACGCTGCCACCAGGCGCAACAATAACAATAAATACTTCAGACCACAAACAAAAATCTCATGACGACGATCACTGCAACGTTTCCGGATCTCTTTGATCTGGAGATCGAGTACCTGCTCAAGATTGGTGCATATCGCACCGAGGGTGAAGTGCTCAAGGACGCACTCAGGCAGCTCCTTCTATCCCGACCAGGGTATCGTATCGATATCGCCGTCAAATTGTATACCGATGACAAAATTTCGCTGGGCAAGGCTGCCGAACTTGCCGGAATGTCTTTTGATGAGATGAAAGATGTTTTAGTACAGCGCGGCATCGAACCCAAACTCGGAATCGCAACGATCTCGGAAGCACTGGATGAAATAGATGTGTTGAAGGAGATTTGATGGATACTATTCTCAACACCACCGTTTTATCAAATTTTGCATCAGTTTATACAATGAATCTAATCAAAAGATTGTTTGGGGTGGTATATACAACTCATGAGTTACATGAAGAGATTTTAAGAGGAATATCCAGAGGATATCAGTACCTTGAAAATGTCGATCACGAAATGTCTTTTGATGGCACTGGTTGGCTGCGAGTTATTGCGATATGCTCACATACGGAACATCAGTCGATGAACGATCTTTTGAAACGTCTTGGGATGGGCGAGTCGTCTTGCATCGCTATAGCAAAAAGCCGCAAAATGATTTTTATGAGCGATGATCGTACTGCCAGACGTATCGCGAAGGAGAATAGTGTTTTAATATCCGGAACCATCGGGATACTGATGAGATGTGTGGATAAAAATATAATTTCTTTTTCGGAAGGGGATGTTATTCTTGCAGAAATGATACGGAAAGGATATATGTCGCCAGTGGATAGTCTGGAGGAGCTATTATCTCTGACTGGGGGTAGGAAAGATGAGTCCAATTGGGCAAAACTATGAACGGCGCGATTGCAGCGCAGAGACTGGGTCGTGTATTTCGGAACATATGCCACATGTATGCCACCCGGGCTTTTGTGCGGACTGATCCCCCGGTCTGCTCTATTCCTGCATGATCCTCACCTCCGGATGTCTGAAGGGCTATTATACAGGAACAACACAGGCATTGTTGGGCAATAATCATGACATTGATCATCTTCCTGTCCAATTCTTTCGCCATATCTTCCGGAATTCTGCTGGACCACCAGTATCTGCTATATACTCCTTTGGCATTCTTCCAACAAAGCTTCTCGGTCCGACGCTTTACAATAGTTGTGTCTCCGCGTATGTCAGAGCCCGGAATGCGAGCATTACCGCGCTCTTAGAGCCGGCAAGCGCTGTGGTCATTGCCGCAATCATCCTGAGCCAGCCGATCACGTCAAGAGTGCTGGTGGGGGGGGCCGGCTGATATTGGTGAGTCTCACAGGCTGCAGTGTCCGTTATATTTCATGCATTTCTGTTTTTCAAGGTATTCATCGCTGTAATTCGCGGATCCGGTGATGCCCAGTATTATATCAGTATGATGCTTTCTGCATTTGGGATCCCAAGCAGATCCAGTAGGTGGTGGGGCAGCTTATGATACCGTAGCTTGAAATTAGGGATCGACTGTACTTTTCATTCGGTTTTATAAGTTTTTCGCAAACAGAACATCGGATCGGTGATATCGGCGTAAATAACGGGTACATCTGCCCTTCAAACCTGATCAGTGGTAGTGTCTGGACGATCTTTCCATTTTCCACTTCTTTCGATAGTAACTTATTAATTTATATATTGTCATTTATTATATATACTAATATAATTCTTATGTGTATTAAATCTTTCATAATGTATTCTTTTATGGGGATGATTGGCTACCAGAGAATATTAAAAAATCTCCCTTTTGTCACACACCCAACTGCACTTCCGCAGCGTCCGTGCCTGTCACAAGCACGGTCTCCGATGTACCGCAACCTGACAGCATATTCGATTATACCAGCCACTCCGATAAATTATAGATTAGGACAACAATGGTCTCTACAAACGAGCCGCAGGATTGTTCCATGATATCAAGACCGCGACTCTTATTCACGAGCTTTCGTATGAAATAAGCAAAACAATATACCCAACCCCGCTCCAAGAGATAGAAGAAGCAGGTGATCGCTGATGATCTTTGAACGAATCAAATCGGCTGGACTGGCCCACAACTCATACCTCATCGGTTCGGACGGCGAGGCGGCTGTGATCGA
>DAOUXE010000034.1 GCA_030666765.1 Methanosarcinales archaeon | reverse complement strand
TCCATTACTCTGCGCATATTGCTCCTTTTTACGAATATCCATTCTCCGGGCTTTTCCAAGTTATTCCGCAACAGGCCTAGTGATTGCGGCGATGTCAGGATGCATCGATGATGCTGCGAATGACGCAGAGAATGCGACCAGAGGCGACGCGAGCAATGACACGAACACAACGCTTGCCAATGCTGGCGATGAGCTAAGCAGTAGTGAGACAAAAGAGCCTATCAATGAGTCAGGAGCAAAGATGGGGGATGTGCCGGAGTTTAATCCAGAACCGGAAGTAGAGGCCGTGGCGATGGGGCATAAGAATCCAAATATAACCGTCGAGATGAACGAAACTGTGAACCAGTCAGGACTGAACGTAACATGTATAATGGTCAAGAATTATCAGTATCGTGATGAAGGCACCGATTGGCGTTTGGAATCAAGCGTGAGGCATACCAAACTCTGTGTGGCGATCACTGTGGCAGGCGGCGAAGAGGTCGATACCGGGATGAAGGATTGGCGGATACTGGATGCGCGCGGTAGGAGATATCAAATGATACCACACACCGACATAAATCCCATGAAACCGGTGCATAAACTTTCAGATGGTGACACCGTAAACGCACACCTCTTATTCGATATTCCAGGGAATATTACGGACTTTTCTGCTCAGTATAACATTAGCAACGTCGTTTCGAGCGACTGCGGCATTATATCGTGGGTCGTGGGTGATCCGGGCCTACCGGCTGTGCCATGGCACAAGGATGGATTTGTGCGATACCCCATAAAAGCAACAGGTAGCTACTACCACACGAGCAACCGCACATGGGTCAGCGACGATCTAACGTTCCACAGTGATGGCCGCGTAGAGTTTGATGGAACACATCTACATGGACTGGGTACGTGGGAGCTTGTGGAATCCTATACCTCGTGCAACGCATACAACATCACATTCAAAGACCAGTTTTACAACGTGAACATTGATGTACTCGGGAGTTGGTCGAGTAACGGATGTGGCATGGGCAAATGGAACAAAGTCAAGTTGTTGTTCCTCCTTAACCGACCACCTATGCATGATCCTCAGGCGTGCCCGCTCCAATAAGCTCCCTGATCGCAGGCACATCGACATGTCTTTCGACAAGTTCTGCGAACTTCCTGATCCCTTCTTCCTGGTCTACGATCTCAAACGAGACGCCCTGCACCGAGATTCCTTTCTTCCTGTAGAGATATCCAAGCAGCGCGCTTCGCACGTTCTCATTCTCGAATAAGCCGTGCAGATACGTGCCGAAGATGAGCCCGGATTCGTCGATACACCCATCATCCCCGAAGACCGGGCGGGTGGATACTGTGTCGCCGGTATGAATCTCGTAACCAGAGACCGCTTCGCCGCGAATGCTCCCGATGATCGGACCGTCCGCAGTCACCTGTTTTGTGACCTGCCTGGTCTGCTTCTCGTACCGCTCGAATGTCGTTTCCACATCGAGAAGCCCTATTCCGGAGATCTCGGCAACGCTGCCCTCAAACCCGCGGTCGATGATCGTTCGCCCAAGTATCTGGTATCCACCGCATATCCCGATGACCGGCACCGACCGCATCTTTGCCATATCTATGATCTGTTTGTCCATCCCGCGCTTCTGCATCTCCTCAAGGTCGGCGGTCGTGTTCTTCGTTCCCGGGATGATGATCAGGTCAGGATTTCCGAGATCCGAATCAAGCGGGACGTACCTGACATTTGCAAACGCTTCGAGCGGCTCAAAGTCCGTGAAATTCGAGATACGGCGGAGGCGTATGACCGCAATATCGATGGGGCGCTCCGGATGTTTCTTATCCGCGATGGATACTGAATCCTCCGAAGGAATCGCGATATCCGTATAAGGCACGACCCCGAAGACTGGCAGTCCTGTTATTGCCTCGAGTTGCAGGACTCCGGGCTTTAAGATCTCATAATCGCCACGAAACTTGTTGATGATAAATCCCCTGACCAGGGCTCTGATGTCGTCTGGCAGTAGTTCGATCGTCCCATACAGACTTGCAAAGACGCCGCCACGCTCGATGTCTCCCACCAGTATGATATCCGGCTTTATCGATCTGGCGCACCCGATGTTCACGATATCTCTCTCATAAAGGTTGATCTCAGCCGCACCCCCAGCGCCCTCGATCACGATTAAGTCATAGATCTCACCAAGCCGCGCAAGCGCATCGTTAACGATTCCTGAGACCTCGTTGATCGACTCGTAATAGTCGCCTGCTGCCCGGTCATACGCGGGTCTGCCAAGGATGATCACCTGTGATAGCCGATCACCCTTCGGCTTTAGGAGGACCGGGTTCATATCCACGGTTGGCTTGATTCCGGCAGCCCGCGCCTGTATCGCCTGTGCAATCCCGATCTCTCCGCCGTCCTTCGTGATCCACGAGTTAAGGCTCATGTTCTGCGCTTTAAAAGGCGCGGTCGGCGCGGTCTTCGAGAATATGTGGCAGAATGCAGCGGCTAATACGCTCTTTCCGACATGTGATGCGGTTCCAAGGATCATCAGGTGTTTTGGCATTTGGTCATGGTTATTTCGATGAGGGTTTATAAAAACAGTCGTGTGCATCAGGGCAATGCCATACAGAATGCATAGGACCTGGAAGATTACGCGAATGTTAATGTTGGTTGAGCTGGCGGGCTCGAGATGCTGTGAATGGTTTTATCTGGGATTGTTGTATTTTAGTTTACATGCAGGACAGGAAGGGAAAAAACAATCGATTGGTTCAATGGTTCAAGAAGAGAGACCTGTCGATGTGGTATCTCATTTCATTCATTGTACTTATATTACCTGCTATTATTTGGAATGTTAAAAATATTTATTTCGGCACCTTCGAGATCGACGATGGCAGCGCCAGATATCTGCTCAGTGCTCTTCTTCAGAGTCAGGCTGCAATCATTGCCATTGTTGTGACAATGACGCTTGTTGCAGTTCAACTAACCGCTTCTGCATATTCTCCGCGGGTGATCGATATTTTCAGAAATGACAGAGTCATGTGGGTGCTGCTGGTTTGGTATGGTTTATCGATGTTTTTCGGGGTTTTCATTCTGGAGACGATAGGGAGCGAATACTCAAATCTGAATCCGTGGGGCATCACCGTTTCTCTCGAGTTTTGTGTTTTTCTTGCGTATTTAATGGGAATTGTTGCTTTTGCAGGATTGTTCTGGCATGTTGGAAATGTAATCAACTTTTTAAAACCAAAAAATATTATAGAGAAATTATCAGAGGACATAACCCAAGGTAACGTTTTAGAGTTCATTAAATCTAAAGAAAAACAGAGAGAGGATGGAACAGATCCTGCAAAAGACGCTCCGGTGCAGCCCGCGGGATTGTTCTGGCATGTTGGAAATGTAATCAACTTTTTAAAACCAAAAAATATTATAGAGAAATTTCCAGATGGAATAATCAGAAAAACTGTTTTAAGATTTAGTGAATCTAAAGAAAAGCAAAGAACGTATCGAACAGATCCTTCAGAAGACGATCCGGTGCAGCCAATCGTCGATATAATTCACGGTTCAATAATGCGATATGATCTTGTTACAACGGAATACGGATTAAAAGCGATAACAGAAAAAGGAAAATCAATTAAAGGTTCGAACTACGAGGAAAAGATTTCAGGGCATTTTTGCACTCATCTTAGACGAATTGGAAAGTTGGCTGTGAGCATAGGAGATGGAGAATCTGCCATAAAAGTTCTTGAAAGCTTGAAATTCTTTGAGGAATTGACTGCAAAAGAAAGGCTCGATTTTGCGGCGTCGCAAGCAGCAGAGTTTATAGGAGATGTTGGAATAGATGCCGCAGGAAAGGAACTTGAAGATGCGGCGAAACAAGCGGAAAAGTTTCTCGTAGCTATCGGAACAGCTGCCATAGAAAAAAGACTCGACGGTGTGGTATGGCAAGCAGCATGGTCTCTTGGAGGTATTGGAAAAGCTGCTGTGGGAAAAGGACTTAGAGATGCGACACGGCAAGCGACAAAGTTTCTCGGAGATGTTGGAATCGCTGCCGCAGGAAAGGAACTTGGGGGTGTTGGAATATCTGTCGCAGGAAAGGAACGTGAAAATGTAGTATTGCAAGCAGCATGGTCTCTTGGAGGTATTGGAAAAGCTGCTGTAGAAAAAGGACTCGAAGGTGCAGCATTGGAGGCAACAAGGTCCCTTGGAGATGTTGGGCAAGCCGCAGGGTTCAAAGGTGCGGCATTGGAGGCAGCAAAGTCCATTGGGGGTATTGGAAAAGCTGCTGTAGAAAAAGGACTCGGAGATACAGCATTGGAGGCAGCAAAGTCTCTCGCAGAGTTAACAATTTCAAGCGAAGAAATGACTAAAAATACAATCCAAGACTACAAATCACAACTACAAGAACATGACCATAAACCCTCCCGAAAGTTCATGCAGATGTATGAACAAGAACTCGAAAATTACGAGTAAAAAAAATCTGAATAACTTCCATACGACAAACCCGAAAAAAGATATCCAACTACAACCTACAGAACTCAAAACAGCCTCGTTTATCGACTCATAATAGTCGCCTGCTGCCCGATCGTACGCGGGTCTGCCAAGGATGATCACCTGCGATAGCCGGTCACCCTTCGGCTTTAGGAGAACCGGGTTAATATCCACAGTAGGCTCAATTCCGGCAGCCCACGTCTGTATCGCCTGCGCAATCCCGATCTCGCCACCGTCCTTCGTGATCCATGAGTTAAGACTCATGTTCTGCGCTTTAAAATGAGCAGTCAGCGCGGTCTTGAGAATATATGGCAGAATTCGGCGGCTAATACGCTCTTTCGGACATGGGATGTGGTTCCGAGGATTATCAGGTGTTTCGTCATCTGGTTGTGGTCATTCTGGTGACGACTCACGAAAATAGTCGTGTGCACCAGGGCAATGCCATGTAGGAGGTTAGGGGCGCATGGGTCCAGGTGCCGAACTTGCGTAGGTGGGTCGCGGAGTGGTGAGATCATTGGTCGAATGATATCGTCCCGAAACTCTTGTCCACGAATAACATTTTAACCAGCAGAGCGTAAATCTGATTGGTGAGATGCATGACAAAGAGAAGGAAGACTCCCGAAGACGACGTGAATGTGTTCGCTCCGGATGCTGATATAAATATCAAAAAAGGCAGTGCTGCAATCGCAAGGATCCTAAAAAGCGATCCGGAAGGGAGATATATCCGGGATCTGATCGAGTGTCATCTGAGCGATATCGGCTACGGTACACACGATGACCTCCTGACGGCTATTGCTCTGGCATTTGGCGAAGATGTCGGGCAGACCATAACGTTTCCGCTGTTTGCTAATGATCCGATTGTGCTTGTGGAATACGAGCGGCTGAAGGTTCCTGAGCGGGTCATAACGTTTCTCCGATATCTTATCGCGCTCTATGGTGCGAAAGCAGAACATGCCGAGATGTGCATGAGGCATCCGGAGGGGCTTGAGCATACCCGATTTTGCATCAATTACGATTCGGATGGCGGGGTGGGCGACATTACAATGAAGCTTGTCAATGCGAGTGGCGATTCGATCACCATTACAGACGAACCCGAAGGGTATCTGTTCCTGGTCTACCAGATGCTTGAGCAGTTGTCACGCATCGAGCCTGATGATGCGGATTTTGGTACTGAGATCACCGATGCGTTTGAAAAGATAGAGGCTAAACTCAAGAACATGATCAAGAACCCGATTAAAAATTGCGTCAGTGAATATGCCGATGGATGAATACCTGCTCTCAGGAAGCATCCTCCGTGGCGAGGACTTTGATGTGGTCGATGGATATATCTGCATCAGGGACGGCGTGATCGCTGAGATTTGCGAGGAGCCCGGGCGCGTGGATGCGCTGGCGCACGGCATCATCCTGCCTGCTTTTGTGAATGCACACACACATATAGGGGATTCCGTGCTCAAGGATCCTCCGATCACGGATATTGCCAGTCTGGTGCGCCCTCCGGATGGATTGAAGCATCGTGTTCTCCAGGGGACCAGCACGCACGATCTCGTGCACGCAATGCAGGCGAGCATCTGCGACATGGTGGCTACGGGTACCTGTGCATTTGCCGATTTCAGGGAAGGAGGGCTTCCCGGCGTGCTTGCGCTGATGCGTGCGATCGATGCCGCATCGACTTTTGGATGCGCTGGCGATGTGGATGCCGTGATTCTTGGCAGACCCGGTGGGGGCAAAGGTGGTGGCGAGGATGGGGCGGAGGGTGATTCCGTGGACGAGATCGATTTGATCCTTGAACTGGCTGACGGCATCGGGATCAGCAGCACCAACGATTACGCGGAAGGGTTTGCGGCAGCAATCGCGGGGCGGACCCGGAGGCAAAGAGGAGTCTTCGCTATTCACGCAGGGGAACTTGATTCCACCGATATCAGGGATGCGCTTGAGTTAGACCCTGATCTCCTGATACATCTCGTACACGCATCCCGTGATGACCTGCGCGGGGTTGCCAAAGAGAATATCCCGGTTGTGGTCTGCATCCGGTCAAATCTCGTGACACGGGTCGGAGTTCCACCTGTTAAGGAGATGCTTGCCGCAGGGGTACAGGTTGCTGCCGGCACCGATAATGTGATGTTTAATTCTGTTGATATCTTTTCTGAGATGAGGTTTCTCTCGTCGCTCTGCCAGATCAGTGAAAGGCAGGTGCTCAGGATCTGTACTCGTGCAGGTGCGATTGCACTCGGTCTCAACTGCGGGGTCATCGAGCCGGGGATGGATGCGAGGGTTACAGTGCTTAATGAGGATTCTTATAATCTAACGGGCGCAAAGAATATCCTGAGAAGCGTTGTCAGGCGCGCAAGGGCAGGAGATATCGTCTTCTGTTCTGGCGATACGGGTGCTCGAATGCAATAAGTAGCGGTAAATCAAGGTTTTGGAGAAACAATGGGCGATATAAGCGACCCGGTCATGCCCATCGCCACTTATCCATGGGTACAAAGAGATGACGGATAAGTATTCGTCTCAAATTAAGTGGTAACCGGGACACCATCTAAAAAAATCGATGATTTATGATAATTATCGTAGGTACAGATTTCACAAATTTACGCAGATATTGTTTTAACCAGTGTAATCAGCATTAATCTGTAGCTGATATGACTTTTAGCCACAGATTAACACTGATGAACTCAGATTAAGGTTTTTTATGTATATTTTTCAAAAAGACCGAAGATGCGTTTTACCATACTTTCGAAGTGGATACGCGGATAACGCGATCTATAAAAAGCGGTTGCAAGGTGAAAGTGCCTGCATGCAAGACCTGAGACCTGATCAGGGACCGATATATCCCTCCTCGGTCTGGGCGATCACATTGTTAAGACCCGTAGCATTGAGGATACTCTTCATCTCAGCCATCTCTGCGGCGGTCGGTATAGTGAGATCGCGTCTCTTGAATGCCGGGCGGTAATCAAGCAGAGATACCTGAACGTCCGTGCTCATCTGTGCAATCTCTTCCCCCATCGCCCTGATCTCTTCAGGAGTGGTTAAAGCCTGGTTATATGGAATGCCTATGCCTATAAAAATATCATGGTTATCAAGAATGTATTTTACAGCATTCCACGCGGTTTTCAGGTATCTTTCAGCATCCTTTGAGACTGCTGTGATCCTTGTGAACGTATCCAGCGACAGAGCCTTGAGATCGATTCCGATGTCAGTCATACCAGCATCCACGAGTTCATCGATGTAATCGCTGGTGAGCAGAGATCCGTTTGTATCCACATGGATTCTCACACCATTATTAATCCTTTTCAGATATTTTATTGACTCAATCAAAAATTTCCTATTCAAGGTGCACTCTCCACCCGAAAAAGCGACCCTCTCTACTTGATACATCCCTTTCATCCGGGCAAGCATCTCTGCAGTCGTTTCCGGAGTCATCGCCACGCCGCCTGTGAATGCCATTACATGGTTCTGGCACTGGGGACACCGGTAGTTGCAGCCATGCAGGAAGCAAGTAAGGGAACTCACAAATAAAAATCTCTCACCCACCGGTTTTACACACGGGTTTATTGATTGACAATATCTGATGGAAATGTGTGTACCCGCACATTGAGCGTAGCGTGCTTTAATTGACCAAAAACGCGAGATTGTGCAGGTGAACGAATCGCTTATGCGCACAAACGGCGGTTAAGTAAGTAACTCCACAAAAATTATAACCTCTTGATTTGCTATCGTGACCATACGAAGCATCATTCAGGTGTGAGTTATGAAGAAGTGGAACGTAACTTTTGTGGATTCACTTAGAAGATGCTCGATAATAAGTGGTAGGAACCACAGGATTGCACGGATTTTCGCAAGATTTCTGGGTGAATCTCATGTAATCGCGTGGTTTTATATCTGGACACTCCCACG